>CAKZLH010000258.1 GCA_937125285.1 uncultured Balneolaceae bacterium
CTGATCAATTTACCAATATGTGGATGGATGAATTAGCTTTATGCCTTAAATGGATGGATAGTGGTATTCATCATATCGAGGTTAAAAAAAGCAGTTTAGGTACTCGACTTCCTCAGGCGATTCATGTGATGATACGTTTTGACAATGGAGCATCTGCCTCCATTCAAATTCAACTGAGTTCCACCCAAGAGCATCATATTCGATACATATCGGGGAAAAAAGATTTTCTGGAATGCCAAGTGTCTCAGCAACAAGTCAAGTATGGTTACTTGGGAGATAACCAACATATACACTTCGAAACCAAACAGTTCGATTCAACCAGAGCCGCTGAAAAAGCAGCCTTACACTTTATTAAAAATATCCAACTACGCAAAGAAGTGGCTTATTCTGCATATGACGCATTTCAGTGCGCCAAAACCTATGAAAAACTAATTGCTAAGACCCTGTAACCATTACAGCTCACGCAATTATTCTTCGTACAAGCTATCCATTAAAGGCCTGTAATTTCCCGTGACTACCTCTCTTTTGATGCTCATTTTGGGTGTTAACTCTCCTTTTTCTATGGTCAAAGCCTCGTGTAAGCATCGATATTTTTTAATTTGTTCCCAGGCAGGTAAAGGGGCGTTTACCTTATCAATTTCATCCTGTAATAATTGGATAACGGCAGGCTCCGATTCCATGTGCTCCTCACTTAAGGTAATTCCTTTCTGAGCTAATCGCTGTTCAATACGAACCCAGTCTGGGTAGATTAGGGCGGTCACAAACTTTTTCTCGGCGCCCATTACCACCGCCTGATCGATGTATGGACTCGCCGTTAATCCATTCTCGATGGGTTGAGGTGCTACATACTTTCCTGTCGATAATTTAAATAGTGCTTTCTTTCGATCCGTAATGAACAACCAACCATCCTCATCTATATAACCAATATCACCAGTACAGAACCATCCATCATCGGTCATTACTTCTTTGGTTAGTTCGGGCAAGCCATAATAACCCTGCATGATATTAGGACCTTGGGCTTGCACTTCACCATCTTCAGCGATACGTATAGACACATCCTGTAGAGGTTTACCCGCCGAGCCAATACGAATGCGATCGGGTAAACTTGCCGTTAATACGGGAGAAGTCTCGGTTAGGCCATAGCCTATTCCGCACTTTATACCTATTCCATTGAAAAATCGCATCACTGTTGGATGCAGAGCCGCCCCACCCGACATGGTTCCCTCGATATGACCTCCTAAACCTTCACGTATTTTTTTATAAATCAAGGCATCTGCAATTTTCCACTGCTGTTTGGCAAAGCCTGTCGGCAGTTGTTCTGGGTCAAAGTGTTCGGCCATATGTATAGCCCAATAATAGAGCCGCTTCTTGACCCCACTCAACTCTTGACCTTTGGCTTTTAAACCCGTGTGAATTTTTTCTAGAAGTCTAGGTACCGTAGCAAAGAAAATAGGCTTAACGTACTGCATATCCTCTCGGATATCCTGCAAATCATCGATATAGTAAATGGTAGCACCGGCGCCCGTATAAAGGTACGCACCGATTCGCTCTAACATATGTGCTAAGGGCAAATAAGATAGCACATTGGAAGCCTCTTGAGTCGGACTAAAAGGTAATCGCTCGAGTGAGGCAATGGTGTTGGTAACCAAATTGTAATGGCTCAGCATTACCCCTTTAGGTACTCCGGTTGTGCCGCTGGTGTAATTGATATTAGCAAGATCATCTCTTGAAACCTGGCTTCGTAATTGTTCAAAGAGATCTGGGTGATGAGCTTCATACTCGGCCCCAATGGCTAAGAGCTCTTGAAAAGAAAAATATACGGGAGTTCCATCTTGCCCCTGCTCTTTATACTGTTCGGGCGATGACGCTTGAGGGTCACCGGATTCCTTAGGTTCCATGAATACCACATGCCCAAGGCTTGAAACTTCCTGAATTCGTGGCTTTAAGGTTTCATACATCGTGTGATCGGATACAAAATGAAACACCGATTTTGAATCATTCAGTATATATACAATTTGATCCACAGGCTGAGTGGTGTAAATAGCTACATTGATTGCGCCAATGGATAGAATAGCTTGATCACATAATAACCACTCGGAACTGTTGGGAGAGTGTATAGACACCGCATCTCCTTTTTTAACTCCTAAGCGGTGCATTGCCAAAGCCAAATGTCGCACTTTCGTTCGAAAATCTTGTACACTTACCGCATTCCAATGACCATTTCTTTTGGTTACACAGGCTACGCCTGCAACATTTTTCTCTAAATTTTTATCGAATAGTAAAGCAACCGTATCGGGTGAATATTCCATAGCAGCAATCCATTATATGTTACAAAGACTTAGGGTATTCTCTCGTCATATCTGATAGGTGTGCTGATTTGAAACACCACGGAATCCCCTTAAACTTGCTAAAGCTAAAAAAATACAATAAATAATCCTTATCCCTATATTCATATTAGCGTTATCACATTTCACATTACAATCTTATGATTATAGAACCTGGTTTTGAAGCATTGGTTGAAACACTAATTGGTGATATGGAGCCGAATATGGCTACCATTATGGGTCTCGAGTTTAATAAACTGACCAAGGAAGAATGCATTGCCACCATGCCTGTTCATAGTGCTACAGTTCAACCCTTTCGGGTGCTTCATGGTGGAGCCTCTGTTGCTATGGCAGAAACCTTAGCTTCGGTTGGTGCTTGGTTGCATGTACCTAAAGATAAAACAGCGGTGGGTTTAGAAATAAATGCCAATCATCATCGCCCTGTTAAAGAAGGTGGACAGGTAACCGGTGTCGCTAAACCCATACAAATTGGTCGAACTATACAGGTTTGGGATATTCGAATAATGGACGAAAAAGAGCGTTTAGTCTGTACATCCCGCTGTACAATTGCTGTTATTAATCGTCCCAATTAAGTCCTGTAGGCCGCACGCCTAAGCCAGGCTCATTTGTAACCTGCACAACACCCCCTTTGAATCCTAGGCCAACATAGGGATCCTTAGCGAGCAAAAAGTGTCCATCCAAATCTACCCAATCGGCCAGCGCCGAAAGATGTGCCGCTGCAGCAATACCACAAGAACTTTCGGTCATACAACCAATCATCACTTTTAATTCAAGAGCCCGGGCCATTTGAATCATAGCAAAAGCCTCTCGCACACCCGTGCATTTCATTAATTTGATGTTGACTCCGCTGTATCGACCAACAAGTGACGGAATATCAACGAGTCTTTGAACCGCTTCATCAGCGATGGTAGGTAGCGGAGATTGCTCAGTTAGCCACTCCATAGCTTGGGTAGTTTCTTTGGGCATGGGTTGTTCTACATAAATGACTCCCTGCTCCTTCAACCAGAAAATCTCATCTAAAGCCTTTTTCTCGTCATTCCATCCTTGATTTACATCTACGCTCAAAGGTTTATCGGTATACTCCCGAATCAATTGAATGGTTTCCCTATCAGCATCCCCTCCTAATTTTACTTTGATTAACCCAAATGCTTCGGTTTCGGGTAAGATCTCTAGTAATTCTTTCTTGGGGTTAATACCAATTGTGTAGGAACTGGTTGGGGAGTTGGACGGGTTCAACCCGAAAAGAGAGTACAGAGGAACTCCCAAACGTTTGGCGTGTAAATCGTGTAATGCAATATCCAGAGCAGCTTTTGCAGCGGTATGTCCTGCTGCTTGAGCATCGATATAAGCCTTAAGACTAGCCAAATCTCCAGGATCATCCACCCAAGAAAAATCTAGTGATGCATAAAAAAGTTCGGAACTCTCTGGGGTCTCACCTAAGTAAGGGGGCATGGCGGCTTCACCAAAGCCTGTATATTCCTCCCATTGTATGGCAACAAAGGTTATGGGCGTGTGAGTTCTCGAGCTATGAGACAAGGTGAAGGTGTGGGCCAGAGGAAGTAAATGAGATTGGTACTGTAGGCGAAGTTGAGCCATATTCTGGTCACCGATTATTATGCGGAGAGGGAGGGATTCGAACCCTCGTTACGTGTTTCCACGTAAACTCCCTTAGCAGGGGAGCGCTTTCAGCCACTCAGCCACCTCTCCAATCAATGCGTATGCATTTTAAAGGACTGCAAATATACGGCAGTTCAAGCCCGTACGCAATGCGAACTGTGGTTATTTTTCATTTTCTAAAATATAAATTTGACCGAGGTTTCGACCTTGCTGCGCATAATCAAGACCATAGCCTAATACAAATGCGTTGGGAATCTCAAAGCCTACATACTCTAAAGTCACTGGGTGAACCGTTGCTTCTTTCTTGTGCAACAAGGTAATGACGGCTAATGAGGCGGGCTTATGGGCCTTCATCTGATCTAGCATGTAGTTAATGGACAGGCCGGTATCCACAATATCCTCAACCAAAATAATATGCCTTCCTTCTAGCCGGGCATCTACCTTCTTAAGAGTAGTAACATTACCAGATGAAACTTTCTGATCCCCATAACTACTCAACTTTACGAAATCGACTTCGCAGGGAATCTGCACATGACGCATGAGGTCTGCCAAAAAAATAAACGAACCATTCAATACACCAATAAAAATAGGGTTTAAATCCTTGTAATCTCTATCCAATTGCTTTCCCATGAGCGAAATGCGAGCAGCAATTTGTTCTTGGCTAATAAATGGGATAAAACGCTCATCCTTTACATCTATACTATCGGGAGTAAACATAGGTTGTGGTCTTTATGAGGACTCCATTCGCGTAACCATCATGACCTCAAATGTATCTATTGAGCACTTATGATCATCGGACGGGATTCCTACATGATTTGATTCATTATTATTTTGAGGGGGATATAGTACTGCAATTATTTTTTTGTTGCCATCTTCAAGTACCAAATAGCCTGATTTAATATGCCTAGGTACTTTTCGATTCACCAAAAAGTCGGAAATTTTAACATGCCCTTTCATTCCTATCGGGTTGAACCGATCTCCTGGTTTCCAAGTACGAAGCCTTAAGGGCCACTGCACATCGTGCACATCCAAATATAAATCAGTTTGCTCGGATAAGGGTACGTCCAATTGTTCTTGCGGTTTTAGTGCAAAAGAAAAACCTAACTGCTTCATGGGCAGAGAAGCTTTGTCGAATTCAACCGGTGAATCTCCCGATAGTGGCTTTCCAAAAGCATCACTAGGTGAAAGTCTGAGCTGATCCCGATCTCTATATATCAATAGGCGGTCCGAAATGGGAACCATAGATCCCGTTTCTGCTTCCATGAGTTTTACGGCTTCCACCAAAATTCCCGCCGAGAGATGCGCATGAGCATCATAAAGGGAATGTGCCTCTATAAAAGCTTTTAGCAGATCTTGCCGCATCATTTCGGGACAAGTAGCCAGCTTAGCAATGGAAATACCTTCATGGTCTTCTTTTTCTCGGGTTGAAACACTTTCGGCCAACCAATGATCTCTATACTGCCCCAGTAGTTTAGCATACTCCAGCATACCCAATATATTCGCCTCCCAGCCAGGAAAGTGTTGATCTAAGTCTGGCTTCCATCGATTACGGATCCAGTTTCTGTTATACTTAGTCTGATTATTGGACGCATCTTCTCTAAATGGTACTGCTTTGGATGAAGCATACGCCACAATTTCTGCTTTGGTGATTGAGAGCCATGGGCGTAAAAGGCGACGTTGCTTATCCCACGCCTTCATACCCATCCAATTTTGAGGAGAGCTTGCTCTAAATATTTTTTGAATAAGGGTTTCCACTTGATCGTCTCTATGATGGGCTAGGACAATAGCATCACAATCTTCCTCTACGCGCAAAGCCTCAAAATATTCATACCGTATGTTACGGGCCCAAGCCTGTAAATTGCCCACTTCTTTTGAATAACTAACCGAAAAACTAGCCATCTCAAACCCATAGAATTGACTTATTTGTTCGACCAGTTCCTGATCTAAATCGCTGTCAGCCCCCCTTAATCCATAATTAATATGTACCACCATTACCTGCTGATCCAAATCCTTTAGGGCCGTTAGTAAAGCCATGGAATCTACGCCTCCACTAACTCCAATCAACAACTTCTTACCCCATAAATCATGGGTTATAAGGCTTTTTTGTAGATCTAAGACCGGTTGATCGTTTGGTAAATTACTCAGGTTTAATTCGGATTTGTTCATACGTAAAAGTATTGACTTCCATCTCTTTATCCAATACACGTAACCCCCCCGACTCATCCAAACCCAAGCACTT
>CAKZLH010000259.1 GCA_937125285.1 uncultured Balneolaceae bacterium
GGGGTAATATCCCAAGCGGCAAAGGCCAGATTGGGTAATTTTGGAAGCCCTAAATGCTCGGAAAGAGGCTGAAAATTTCGAGGATCAGGGGTCTCAGACGTGTCGGGTAGTTTGTAATTCTGGGTGATGGAGCCGACCATGGGCCGCCCATGATGAACGTGAGCCATGACTCCAGCTAAAAATGTAGTCGCCACCGCTCCAAGACCGGGAATTAATACGAGTAATGTGTTATTTTGATCGTGATTCATATGTTCATACTGTTCCTGTGATACCATTCCCAACGCAGTCAAGCACTTAGCCTGATTGTAGACTCAATGTCTATGCATACCCGAAGAATATACTTATTTATTGGCTTCTATATGGTGCTGGTTTTTGCCATGGCTTGGTCAGCGTCTAGTCTTCGATTTAATGGGAATTTGGAGAGTTTGTTGCCCTCAGAGAATCCGCATGTGCAGGCTTATGATAAGCTGAAGAATTTACGCTCGAGCGAAGGCGGTATGGATTTGGTGGTGAAAGTGAGTAGCGAGAGTGCGGAGGGTGTGGAGACTTTTGAGATTGCGGATAGCTTGCAGGTATTGGCTATGGAAGATCGGTTGGTGGAGCAGGCTGGTCGCGTCGCAGAGTTCATGATGCAAGATGCCGCAGAAGAAGGTGGCATTGCCTTTAGCGGTGTTGAATGGAGAAGCGACCTTCAGGACTTGCGGAAGAATTTGTTTTACCTGATGACCGAACAGGAATTGGAGGGCATTTATACGGTTATTGAGGGGGCCATTGAAGAAGTGAAAAAAGAGGTCAATCCCTTTTATTTTGAGTTGGAAAGCGATAGTTCGGTGGAGGCTTCTCTTTCGCCCTCGGAGTTGATTGCACGTTATAAAACCTCATCTACCCTACTTACGCTCATAGATAATGCGATTCCCTATGAGTGGAATCCAGAAGAGGGGACGATCATCGTACGGTTTCTGCTCCCTTTCAAACAGAGTGAAATTGATTTATTGGGAGCTACATACGATCGGGCATTAGAGCTGGCAAACGAATATGAAATGATGCACCCTGATGTTCAGCTGTATTGGGGTGGGGACTATGTGGATCACTATTACCGGATTCAGGGGATTCGTGAGGCCGTTGGAGAGGCCCTATGGATAGGGCTTTTGGCGCTTTTTGGTTTTTTGTGGCTGTATATGCGAAGGGTCGGCAAAGAAGGGGTGCTTAAGGCGGTTGATTTGGCCTTTGATATGGCCTTAATGCTTGGGATTTTAGCGGCAGGAATTGTGCTTAGTTTGGGGATCTATAGTTTCCTTCAGAAGGAAATTAATTTGTTTGCTGCCATTATCTTTAGCGTGCTGGTTGGGATGAATCTGGATTATCTGCTGCACATGTATGCCATGATTCGGCGAGGGGAAGCCCTTAGCTGGAAAAAAACAGCCCCCATTCGCTACAGCGCTTTAACCACGACCTTAGCGATTGCGAGTTTGATGTTTGCAGACCTGGACGGTTTTGTTCAGCTGGGAATGATTGTGACGATTAACGTGCCTATTCATCTGGTCAGCTGTTATCTGTGGTTGCCCTACTCTGCGGCGGCCCGTAAAGGGGGAGCGGAGTTTTCGAATGGGGCTATTCCAAAGGCAGAGGGGCCGGGAGGTTTGGAGGGGTCGGTAGGTTCGCTGGTGCGTTGGGGAGGTATCACGCTTGGTTTGATGTTAGTTATGGGAGCATATTATGGACTTGAGCATGTGGAATTTAATTCGGATTTCAACTCGTTGGAGCCGGTAACGAGAACTCCTGATTTTCGTGAGGCCGCTAGGAAGATACCTGAGCCCAATTTTGTTCGGGAACCCTCCTTTTTGTTAGCGCCTAGTAAGGATTCGGCCAAAATCTTTTTTACTGAGCTCAAGACTCGCTTGAATGATTCGAATCGGGGGGATGATCTTGG
>CAKZLH010000260.1 GCA_937125285.1 uncultured Balneolaceae bacterium
TCCAATAAGGTGGCTAGAGAACAGTTTAGATTCTCAGAAGATCGACCGGTGTTATTGGTTTTAGGTGGAAGTTTAGGCGCCAAAAGCATTAATGAGGCTATGCTTCATAGCTTGGATACCCTTCATGATGATGCGGGTTTATACATTATTTGGCAATGTGGCAAGCGCTACATTGATGCGTTGGTAAATGAAATTGAAGTCGAAGACTATCCGCGACTGCGACTAAATGCTTACTTAGATGATATGCCAGCAGCGTATGCGGCGGCCGATCTAGCGGTAAGCCGAGCAGGGGCAAGTTCTTGTTCGGAGCTTATGATTACGGGAACGCCAAGTGTACTTGTACCCTCTCCTCATGTGGCAGGAGATCATCAGACGATGAATGCTCGCTCTATGAACGACCAAGGGGCCTCAGAAATGTTAGAAGATGATACGCTAAAGGATACCCTTTCGGAATTAGTTACACGACTCTTAGCCGATCATGAGCAACTCAGACGCATGAACGATGCCGCTTTGGCCATGGCTAAACCTATGGCCGCTCATCATATTGCAGAGGAAATTAGAAGTGAAATCGAAACCTCAAAACATAGTTCGGTTTAATTCAATGACGAAGAACATGCATAAACAACCTCTATTTGGACGAACCAATCATATACATATGGTGGGAATTGGAGGAATTGGTATGAGTGGCATGGCCGAAATTCTGTTACATCGTGGGTATAAGGTTTCGGGCTCCGATGGTTCACTTGGCGAAACCACTCAGCGCTTAGAAGATTTAGGGGCTACCATTTATCAAGGTCACGATGCTTCTCATATCGAAGGTGCCGACGTAGTGGTGTACACCTCGGCGGTTCAAGCCGAAGAAAATGAAGAAACTCGCGCAGCCTTAGAACAGCGGATTCCCACCATTAAGCGAGCCGAAATGCTGGCCGAACTCATGCGTATGAAATACGGTATTGGAATCGCAGGAACTCATGGAAAAACCACTACCACAACCATGACCGGATTGGTGATTCAACAAGGCCAATTTGATCCGACCATTATGGTAGGTGGAAAGGTGCACAGTTTTGACAAAACCAATGCGGTAGTTGGTAAAGGAGATGTGATTATTGTTGAAGCCGACGAATTTGATCGCACCTTTTTGCGATTGACTCCTTCCATAGCTGTGATTACGAATATTGAAGCAGAACATCTCGATATTTACAACGATTTGGATGATGTAAAACAGGCCTTCATCGACTATGCCAATAAAGTTCCTTTTTATGGTTCGGTAATCGTCTGTTTAGATGACGCCAATGTTCGAAGCATACTGCCGCAATTAAAGCGTAGAATTATTAGTTATGGCTTAACTCCTCAGGCACAACTTCGAGCGACCGATCTGCAATCGCATCAATTCACCAGTACGTTTACGGTTCAATTTGAAGGAAAAAAATTAGGCGTTATCACCCTTCAAGCTCCAGGTATTCACAATGTGAAAAATGCCTTGGCGGCCATTGCCTGTGGGTTGGAAATGGGCATGGATTTCAATGAAATTAAAGTAGGTCTTGAACGATTTGAAGGAGTCTATCGCCGCTTCCAGCTTAAGTACTCGAATGGAGTTATGCTCATTGATGATTATGCTCATCACCCAACGGAAGTACAAGCAACCCTTCAAGCCGCGCATAAAGGATGGCCCGACCGACGTGTGGTTGCTGTGTTTCAGCCACATTTATACAGCCGCACTCAAGAATTGTATAAGGAGTTTGGACTCTCCTTCTTCGACGCCGAAGTATTGGTTGTAACCGATGTGTATCCGTCCAGAGAAGCCCCCATAGAGGGAATTAGTGGAGCATTAATTGCCGATACGGCCGAGCAGTATGGACACAATCATGTTCATTACGTGGCCGATAAGCAGCAGGTTGCACAGACACTTAAGGAACTGGTAGCACCCGGAGATATCGTCATTACCATGGGTGCAGGAGATATTTACAAAATGGGTGAAGAATTCGCTCAATGGTTAGAAGAAACGAAGGAGTTTGATCATGAGTGATTCTACCCAAACATCCATTTCCATTATGCAACGCCCTGCCCTGCTTACAGCTGTTTTGCTGCTAGTAGGTGCCAGTATCGTAGCTGGCTTCTATTGGCAGCGATCACTAACCCTCAATGAAGTGAAGGTAAGTGGGATTTGGTACCAAGAAACTGCCGAGGTGGTAGCGGCCGCTCAAGTGCCTATGGGTATTTCACCCGATAGCTTGGAGTTAACTTCTATGATTCATCGGGTTGAAAAGCTCCCTTATGTGAAAAAACTTCATCCCATTATAGAGCCGGGTGGAGTACTAAGGCTAGAAATTGAAGAGCGAACACCAATAGGACTGTTTATCAGTGGATCGCTTGAGCGATATGTAGACGCTGATGGAGTTATTCTACCCATCCTTCCTAAGAAAACCACCAACCTACCTCTGGTGTATGGTTTTCGAATTGGAAACTCAAAAGACACCTTACAAACCGAACAGTTTACACAGGTAAGAGACTTTTTAGTAGAAGCACACAAATATGAATTTGCATGGGCGACCATAAGTGAAGTAGCCTATGACCGCGAAGAAGGAGTGATTGCACTGAGCCACGAAAATGGTGTAAAGATTCTTTTCGGTACCCAAGACTTTAACCAAAAACTAGCGAACTGGGAATTGTTTTACGCCGAGATCATACGCGAAAAAGGAATTGCTCAAGTCGCCCAAGTAGACCTACGCTTTAACGATCAAATCATAACGAGGGAATCATGACTGAAACAGAACGCATAATGGTAGGACTCGATATTGGAACTACAAAAATATGTGCGATTGTAGCTTCTATAGACGAGCAAGAACGAATCAATATTCTAGGAGTGGGCAAAGCACCTAGTGATGGATTAAACCGTGGAGTGGTCGTAAACATCGATAAAACGGTTAATGCCATAAAGGAAGCTATCGCCCAAGCCGAACTTGCCTCTGGTATTCAGGTTAACTCGGTGAATGTAGGTATTGCCGGTGATCATATCCGTAGTATGCGCAGCAAAGGAGTGATTACCATCAACAATCGCGACAACGAGATTACCGCACAGGATGTAGAGCGTCTACTAGCCGACTGTCAACGAATTATGTTACCTACCGATCAACAAATACTTCATGTAATCCCTCAAGAATTCGTGGTGGATGGACAAGATGGAATCAGCGATCCTGTTGGTATGAGCGGTATGCGGATGGAGGCCGAAGTGCACATCATTACCGGTTTGGTGTCTGCAGCCAAAAATATCTACCGCTGTGTAGAGCGTGCTGGCTATCAAGTAGCTGATATCATCCTTGAACCATTGGCGTCCTCTTACTCAGTCTTAGATGCCGAGGAAAAAGAAGCCGGCGTGGTACTTGTAGACATTGGGGGTGGTACTACGGATGTGGCGATTTTCCAGGAAAGCACCATTCGTCATACCGCTGTTATTGCCATTGCTGGCCAAAAGGTCACCGACGACATCCGTATTGGACTTAGCGTATTAGACGATCAAGCCGAAAGCTTAAAACGCAAACACGGAGAAAGTTATGCCGACCTTATCCAAGACGATGAGGTGATTACGGTGCCAGGTATAGCAGGACGCCCGCCCAAAGAAATTACCAAAAGTATTTTGGGAAAAATCATTCAAGCCAGAATGGAAGAAATTCTCGAAATCGTAGGTATTGAAATCAAACGCAGTGGGTATTCCGATGCATTAAGTGCCGGAGTCGTACTTACCGGCGGGGGGTCACTTGTAAAGAACATTTGCCCACTGGCCAATGAGAGTCTTGGAATGGATGCCAAAATTGGGATGCCCTTGGGTATCACAGGTGGATTGGTTGAAGAAGTCCATTCGCCCATTTATGCCACTGCGGTAGGTTTGGTTATCCATGCTCTTAAAACAGGTATGAACAATCAAAAAACCATGATTCCTCCCTCTTCAAAGATTACAAGTGTGGAGCAGGTTATGAATAAAATAGCCGACCGAATGAAAGGTTGGTTCAAAGAACTTTAAACGCATGAAAACCACATGCATATCATCACAGAATATCCAGTAAACAAAACAACAACTAAGGAGTAGACATGTCAAACTCTAGATTCTACTTTGACGAAAAAAGTCAAGAAAATGCCAAAATCAAGGTGATTGG
>CAKZLH010000261.1 GCA_937125285.1 uncultured Balneolaceae bacterium
GCCATTGTACAAGGTGGACAAGATCGAATGCGCGCCATACTTATGACGGCTGGTACGACCATACTGGGTTTGGTACCCTTAAGTATGGGGACCACACTCATAGGAGGGGATGGCCCACCCTATTTCCCAATGGCTCGAGCTATTGTAGGAGGATTAAGCTTTTCTACTCTTATCACCCTTGTGGTTTTACCTTCGATCTATATTATGTTGGATGATGTACGCTTATGGTCTTCACGTATGGTGCGTGAATCCGGCCTGTAGTTTACGTTAGGAATACAAAATAAAAGCCCGACTTAGCGTATAAGCCGGGCTCTAATCATTTGTATATTCTTAGCTATTTAGGATAGCTAAGAACTTAAAAAAGACTTGTTGAAATGTACTAAACTAGACGTTTTTACCTTTCAACATTTGATTCCAATACATGTAAGGAAGCATATACTTTTTCAGCATCCATAATCTCCAGTGTTCTTTAGAGGAGTCGAATACCAGCATCTGCTTTAGTTTTGGATCGGGGGTAAAGTTATTGTCGTAGTCAAATTCGGCTAAGACCATTTTACCGTATCCAGTCACTAGCGGGCATGAAGAGTATCCGTTATAGCTCTTATTATCGGCCTCTTTATTCGCCATCAATTTTTTGATGTTATCTAGCACAATAGGTACTTGTTTACGAATGGCGGCACCTGTTTTTGCGGTCGGCAAGGCGGCAACATCACCCAGCCCAAATACATTTGAATATTTGTTATGCTGAAGCGAGTTATGGTCGACATCTAGCCATCCACCTGCATTTGCTAATGGAGATTCGCGAACAAATTTTGGAGCAGCCTGAGGGGGTGCTAAGTGCAAGAAATCAAAGGGGATTTCAACCAGATTTTCCCCAATAACTTTGGCCCCTAATGCATTGCCTTCTTCAAATGATGGCATATCACCTTCTGGAGCAACGTATTTGAATTGAGCAACTTTGTTTTCCCCGTCTATTTTCACCGGTGAAAAGAACGGCTTGAAATCAATACCGTAGTTGTCAATGACTTCCATGAGAGTTTTCTTGATTTCAGCAACTCCAAAAATCACAGAGCCAGGAGTTGCAAAAACCAGATTGGTTTTATCTGCAAGTCCATTTTTTCGGATGTAATCGGCTGCCAAGTAGGCTATCTTTTGAGGTGCTCCACCACATTTGATAGGGGTGGTAGGCTGAGTAAAAATTGCATTACCGCCTTTGAATTTTTTGAGCATTTCCCAAGTGTGCTCGGGATTGGTATAATTGGAACAAACCACTCCTTTTTCCATGGCTTCTGGGAGTCCTTCTATCATAGAGGGTTCCATAACCAGACCAGGAGCAACAATTAAATACTCATAAGTAATGGCCCCGCTTTTTTCGGTTTTAACCTGATTGTTCTCCGGATCAAAACTAGTCGCATAATCTTTTACCCAGTTTACACCTTTGGGCATGACTTCGGCCATGGGTTTTGCGGTTTTAGCGTAATCATAGGTGCCAGCGCCCACGAGAGTCCACGCGGGTTGATAGTAATGAGTATCTTTGGGTTCTAGAATGGTAATCTTTACTGACGGTTTGTGAGCGAGCATTTGGCTAGCTGACATGATTCCTGCAGTACCACCCCCAATGATGAGAATTTGTGTTTCCATAGTTCCGAATACTTAATTGTTTGGTTAGTTGCTACTAAATAACAAGGCTTTAGTAGAAATAAAAGCGCTTTTTATAAGAAATAACAGTTGTTATACCATGTAAGGTTGATATAAAGTGTTAAAAGCTTCGTATTTTTGATTCAAGCATCAAAAGT
>CAKZLH010000262.1 GCA_937125285.1 uncultured Balneolaceae bacterium
CCTTGTTGCTCAAGTAAGGTACTTAGAAATGGTTGCATGCTACTAGAGACGGTCATCAGGTGGATATTCTGATTGGGATGATCGTTCAATCCAGGCTTCGGGGTTTCGGGATGTAGTCCTTGTGCTCCTTGGCGAAGATAATTGAGAACGGTATTAGGCAGATCTTGGCTGATTTTGTAGTCATTTACTACCTGCATGGCGTCAGAAAAAGTGCTCGAATCGGCGATCGTAGGACCGCTTCCAATCACCTCGGCCTTATCATTGGGTACATCCGAAAGTAAATAGCTATGCAATCTTAGATGATGGGCTTTTTGAGCAAGATTCCCACCTTTCACTAGACTCAGATGCTTTCGCACCGTGTTCATTTGGTCAATGCTGGCTCCTGAGTCCAGGAGTATTTGGTAGGTCTGTTGTAAGTCTTCGATTGTAATAGAATCCGGAGGCAAACATAACAGGGACGAGGTGCCTCCACTGATTAAGCAAACAAGGTTTGCGCCTGCTGGGAGATCATCTATGAAACGAAGGATTTCTAGGGTTGAGGCTTCGTTTTCAAGGGAAGGTAAGGGGTGAGACCCAGTAAAAAACGTTAGGTTTTTGAGCCGTTGGTCTATGCTTTCTACGGAAATCGGCTCTGGGCTAAGAATAATTCCGTCTACAATCTCACCTGTGTAGGCGCGAGTAAAAGCCTCCAAGAGTTTTTGAGACCCTTTGCCTATCGCTAAGAGGTAGAGCTGATCGGGAAGTGTAGCAACCTCCAGTTTTAACGATAAGCTATCCAGCGCTGAAACCACTTGACGAAGAGTCGCCTTATGATGACTTAGAATTCGGCTATGTTTATCGGAAATGGACTCCATCTATCTCGGTATTCTTTTCTGCTCGGCGTAAACAATGGCTACCCATGATAGGGATGCCATAGGAATAAGATAAACGGTTATTAGATCAGAACCCACCCACCAGTTGGGGTGAAGATACAAACCTGCGAAAAAAAATACGGTCGCGATAATCCATCCTAGCAGATGGATGATGATTAATGTTAGCATTGAATTTTTGAAATTCTTCAACGCCCATAGCCCCAGAGAAGCAAATAAGAAAAAGGAATTAAAGCTGAGTCCATAGGTAAATTCTTTTAGACTATGGACCTCTTGGGTTCCTATAGATAGTATGAGGGTCGTTGCGGAATTTCTAATCCCAACATCTTGTAGGGTGGGCAGTACAGGCTCTATATAATCCAAGAGTGCCGAAATAAAACCCACTCGTATCGGGCGAACAACGAAGAAATAAAGACCGATAATAACCGCAAAGCCCAACCAATGTACGATTTTAAGTATGCTTCGCTGATTAGGCATGATCAATTTTTGACTCATTATGAGTCTTGCTTAGAAATTTGTGGGGTGGAACCACCAAAGCCTTCTGCGATACGCACCCAGAGCATCCACAATAGAAAAATGACCAAGTAAAAAATCGTGGTGGTCGAATAATCGTGTGTGATATCAAAAAACTGAGGCGCCCATTCTTGCATAAGCATTAGGGTAGCAATCCGAAGTACATTCACCAAGTAAATGATAACAATGCCGAGTATGGAAAAATATAGGCGCGACTGATTTCGGCCTGGATAAGACCAAATAAATCCCAAAAATAACCCAATAGCTGAGATTCCTGTACATCCATCCACCATTTCGATACCATTATTACCGGCTATGGTGACCACTCGGCCTTGCATCCAAACCTCAAAGCCAAAAAGTTTGGTAACAAAAGCTGCTCCATCGATGACTCTGAGAGCCACCCAATAATCTAGACGCCCATC
>CAKZLH010000263.1 GCA_937125285.1 uncultured Balneolaceae bacterium
CGATAAGAATGAAATGTATTCCTGCCACTTAGTTCTTTTCCAGGTATGTTTACACCTAAGACATTTCATTATAGATCTATTTATTTCAACCAAATTTGGCCCCTAAGGGCCAAAGTCAAGGTGGGTGGGAGTTTGGTTTATCCCGCTATTGCACTCCTTAAAAAGAACGTAAAGTACACGGAATAAATCCACTCACTCCGTGTTTATATATAGTGTATGGAGTGGAGTGAGTAAACAAAAAACCCCACTAACTTTCAGCTAGCAGGGCTCAATTCCATAACTCTGAATAAAAAAATTAAACTATTATTTAATACACCTTATATGCCAGTAAATATTTCCTAGCTTGACTTTGAAATTTTTATTCAATAACTAATTTGAAAACGATATTCATAAAACATCTATACTCATAAAATTATGGATTTGAGTCGGTATACTGATGGATTTTTTTCCATTGACGGAACCCATGGTTTCTTACCTATTCGTTCTCCTTTGGCTACTTTACCCGATAAGTACAAAGAGCTTCAAACTATCCTAGATAATTTACCTATTCAAAAGATTGACGGTTCTAATGGTTTATTGTCTGAGGAAGGACAATTAGAAAAAACAATAGGACACTTGAGTGACTTCAGTGATCTAGTTAGCAAGGAATCCGATGTATTTATTATTCAAGCATTATTTAGAGCATATGCATTTTTAAGTTCAGCATATACACTTGCACCTGCTCATTTCGAGTTTAAACGAAGCGGTAATTATGGGAAGGCCAATAGAATTTTGCCTAAACAATTAGCAAGACCTTTCTGCATTATCGCTGATGCTTTAAACGTATATCCTTGGCTCGATTATCACTATGCGTACTCTTTAGGGAATTATGTGAAAAAAGATGAGTTTCTTGGCTTAACATGGGAAAACCTCGAAATGGCAGTAAAATTTTCTGGACTGCCAGATGAGAGAGGATTTATCATGTTACATGTAGACATTAATGAGCATTCACCTGAGTTATTATCGGGGATCTTCTCAACACTTGAACTATTGCAAACTACTGAAAATCATTCAACACTGGGTGATGATGATGTATACCAATACCTTGACAGGTGTCATCAAGCAATGAAAAAGGTGAATGAAAGAAGAAAACTAATGTGGAAAGCTTCTCGATGGAAACACTATAATGATTTCCGTGTTTTTATAATGGGGATTAAAGGTAATGAAGAAATATTCGATGATGGACTTATTTATGAAGGCGTAGATAATCGCCCAAGACAATATCGCGGCCAAACAGGTGCTCAAGATAATCTTATACCCACTATGGATATATTTTCTGGGGTCATTAATCACTATCCAAACAATGAACTGACTCATTATCTCATGGATTTAAGGAGTTATAGACCAGTTTGTGTTCAACGATTCTTCGAAGATCTTAGAAGTGATGTTACTAATCTTCACCCTGAAGGCTTAGTGGGAATTTTAAGAAAATATAATTTCAATCGTAGTTTAGTGTCATTATTGGGAATACTAGAGGAAATTTATCTATTTCGTAATGGGCATTGGCAATTTGTTCAGAAATACATCATGAGTAATACAAAATACGCTAAGGCAACAGGAGGAACTCCTATTATTTCATGGATACCAAATCAAATAAAAGCAGTTATTTCTGCAATGAATTCATGTATTCAATCAATTTCACCAACCTACGAACAGGCTAAGATCTTACACTTTAAGACTGATTTACAAGTCAAAAAAGAGTTGCTAAATGATCAGTTAGCTGCTTTACAAATGCCTAATTATCAAGCTGAAGACGTATTTAAATTAAATAAAACCTACAAGCTGGAAGATGAAACATAATTCTTGAGCCTGCGGAACTTTTAATCTAAGCTAATTAAATTTGGCCCCTAAGGGCCAAAGTCAAGGTGGGTGGGAGTTTAGTTTATCCCGCTATTGCACTGCTTAAAAAGAACGTAAAGTTCACGGAATAAATCCACTCACTCCGTGTTTATATATAGTACATGGAGTGGAGTGAGTGAATAAAAAAACCCCACTAACTTTAAGCTAGCAGGGCTTATAAAGACTGACTAGAAGCTAATCTACTTAATCAAGAGCATCTTCTTGGTCTGGCTAAATGAAGGAGTGGTTAGTTTATAAAGGTACACGCCACTCGACATGCCAGCAGCATCGAAAGTAGCTACATGATAACCAGCAGATTGTTGCCCATTAACCAACTCCATTACTCTTTGACCTAAGCTGTTAAAAACTTCAATAGTAACATGGGTTGCTTCAGGTAACGCATAAGATACTTGAGTGGTTGGATTAAAAGGATTCGGATAGTTTTGGAATAATTCTAGGTTAAGAGGTAAGGTTGCTTCCAGATCGTTAGAAACTCCATTCTCAAAAACTTGGTAACTATAACTATTCACATCATTATCTGTAATCACTTCAAGATGTATAGTAACGGGATCCGTAATATACTTCTCATACGGAATCTCTATAATTGTCTTACTCATACCCGTCGGAGAAGCAATACTAATTCGGTACTGATCATCTTCGAAATTTTCTACCGACGTCAAATTGTTAACCAAATAAGTAGGTTTTAGTAAACTAAGATGCTCATTTTGATCAACCTTAAGGGTCATTGAATGTATAACATCTTCCGAGCTAATCAGCAATCTTCCGTTATCTACGGAAAGTTGAACGCCATTATTAGAAGGTATTTCACTGTTGGCTGGAAACACATCAATGAACCCTACAATTTTTTGCAGAATAAGTGAAGCATCTAAGGCTGTTATGGACAAGTCTTTGTTTACATCACCCGCATTAAACCTCCATTCATTCCAGAGACTATCGGTTTCCCAAGAGAGAACGAAATCATCAGTAATTAATTTTTTACCTACCGTTCTATGTAGTATAACCGCAGCATCATAGGCATCCATCTCTTTGTTGTTATCAACATCACCTGCAATAAATTCCTCTATGATTATCTTTCCAGATCTGACTCCCCGAACTGCTTCACTGTTCAATTTAGCATGACTGATTTCACCTCTAAATTCGCCACTTTCATTAAACTGATAAAGAATTTCAAAAAGTGGAACTTCAGCAGAGATTTCAGCTGAGGAAGCAGACGCGACAATGATTTTACCCTCATTAACATAATTCCATGTCAATTCACTATTGGCATCAAAGTTATTGACCGCTATAATTTGACTTTGCTCTCCAAGATCAATTTCAGCTTGAAAACTATAAATCTCAGCCCCTTCGTATATCTGATCAATTTCTACGATCGAGCTCAAAATTTGATTTGTTTTTCCATAGGCCCCATCCATAAGAATCGTCATGTTATCAACACTTGGATTATCTGTTGTTGTAAATAATCGTGCACTTGACCATTCGGATGTACCCGCCGTAGTAATTGAATTCATTCTCCAATAATAGGTCGTATTAGCATCTAGCGTACTAATCATGGCACTTTTATTGAATCTGATTGAATAGGAAGGATTTTGGATTAGTGTATCCAATACCAAATCAGTAAACGTGATATCTCTGGATATTTGTAACGTGTTATCAGCATACCCGGTAGTGTTGTAACAATAAGGATCGTCTGCATTACAATTATCTTTCCAATAAAATCGTACCCCACTCGTGGGAGCCATGATACTATCGGATGGTGAAATTAAGGTGGGTGCTAACAATATCTCAGAAGTAGTTCGGAATCTTCTCCAATAAGAAGAGCTAATTACTTCATCATTCGAGTCATAGGCCACGACAATGGCTTGGTAATTTGTAGCTTTCTCGAGGGGTTCAAATACGCGGTGATAATGTTCAAGCAGATCATTTCTCACGTAAACTTGATTGTCATTACTGAATATTTCAAGTACATAATACGCGGCGCCTTCAACCGATTCCCACTCAATAAATGGATTTAGGGTAACCACTTCATTTTCCTCTGGAGAAATGATATTTAGCACATCGTTCACTTGCGCATCACCACCGTAAGTGTACACATCTAAATTATTTTCAAGCAATACAGTTGATGGAACGGGTAATTGGCGAATAGTCCCATCCTGTAATTTATTCCAACGCCTGTTGGTATACCAAGCCGTTGGCCCTAATGAATAGGGTCCAACCTCAACAACCCATTCATAATAAATGGCGTCTTTTATCTCATCAACCGTAGCATTGCTATCCAAGTTTGGTAATCCAGTACCCATACTGGCACGTATATCATTTAACAGGGTTACAGCTCCTGCTAAATCCCCCGTATTAACTAGTGCTTCGGCACGAATTAAGGCCGTTTCAAATTGATTGACAAATGGAAAATGGCCTTCAAAAGGGTCGTCATTAATGAGATAATCGAAACGTGAGTATCGGTAATTAGAATAAAAGTACAAACCCCTTTCCGGCCTAAAATTTTGAGAATCTAGGAACTGGAAGTAGGTTGCAAACCGGTTATCAGATGTCGTTAGCTCTCCTATATTCGTAGTACCATCTTCAGGGTAGTTAGCCGGATAATTACCATCAATGGTGTTTAGAACTTTTTGATCTACTCTACCCCAGCCAGGGTAAATAGAGTATACCATGGCATAATGTTGCCAACCATCACTCCCATTGCTGTACACATTAATATTATGGCCTGTCGTGGGGTAACTTACATCATATTGCAATCCTTGTTCGGTATGTGTTAACACATAATCCCAATCAATGTCATGATTCCCTCTATCTTGATACAGCTCATTCATTGCTAGAGCAGTGTGAGTGAAATCTTCGAAAACTTCGAAATCCCAAGTGTTTTGCATCAAGTTCTCAGCTACATAACTTGGATAAAAATTTCTAATCTCCTTAAAAACATTATATGCTTCCAAGAATTTTTGAGAGGAGGCTAACATAACATCCTCATAGCCTACCAAACTGTTCGAAAGATCAGCTGATTTAAATTTGAAATCATTCACATCCTCAATTCGAAAATAAAGTAACTCCGGATGATTACTAAACTCATCTTTATCGGATAGCTCGATATTGTTGACATAAAATTGAGAGGCTAAAATTGTTTGCTTAGCATGTGATAGGCTTTTTTGTTGGGATTCATTCAAAACAAAAGCTTGATCGTACCTCAATCCTAATTGACTATATGCAATTGCCTCAGCAACGGCTAATTTCAACTCAAAATCCATTAAATCTAAGGTGCTGTAGAGATTTTTATTATATCCCGACAGTGCATGCATATCATTACGAACTTGATTTGCTTTTCTAATGGTCTGATAAGCCTGATCCCATGGGTATCTAAAGTTATACATATATGGCCAGCTAGGGTCATTGGGAAACTGCATTCTAGGTTCTGTACCCAAATCGCGCGACCCAAAATTACCCCAAGACATGGTGAGCCAATCGGCAGTATTAATGAGTGATACAGCAGAATAATCGGCTAGAGATCTCCAGGCTAATCGTTGGGCTTCATTTACAAGATCTTCTAATCTGAAAACATAGCTATTAATCCGTGATGATTGCCCATTATGGCTTGAATAGTTAAATGAATACGTATCAATAGGATTAATTTGGGTAAACGTATCATTTACATCATCTACAAAAAAGCGATCCCAATTTACCCCACCGTCTGTCGTTTTAAAAATATATCCATATTCACCTGCTAGATATCCAATCTGATCATCTAAAAAGGTAACCACATTAAAATCGACTAACTGCTGGGTCCATTGATATTGAGTCCATGTAACTCCTTCATCAGTTGAATACAAGAAAGCCCCATCATCCCCAGCAATGAAACTTTTTGAGCTTTGAATATGGATATCATTTAAAGTGTTTTGAACACCTACATTTATTTCTTCATAACTAATCAGATCTTCTGATTGTATCAAAAGACCATCCTTAGTTAGGACATAAAAATTTCCGCCTTCTACCTTAATTCTATTTGGTGTAATAGCATCGCCATTATGTCTGTTTACCCAAGTTGAACCTAAGTCTGCTGAACTGAAAATTTCACCATCCTTGGTAACGATAACCATGTTATTCTGAAAATATGCGATATCAAGGATGTCTTTTGTAGTAGGCGACTGAACGATTTCAGCCCCAAACTCACGTAGGTTTTCATTACAATCACTCGACACTTCAACCCTACCAATAAAACCTGAATCTCCAACGTAGTAAATGTGGTTATTAATTGGGCCATAAAGACTGTTGGTATACTCATTCATGAAAAATGGCATACTATTTCCACAAACATACTCGCTATTCCCATTTAAAGTAATGATTGGAGGTAATGCGTTACCTCCAAACTGGTCAACCGCATAGGTTAATTCATCAACTTGTATGAAATGACCCCCCGACAAATTTTGAACTAAAGGAGGTGGGGTTTGAGCAGGATTGTTAACTAATCTTAACTGAACATTATCGATCAAGACATCCTTTACATCAGTAGCTACTTCAAATGAAAGCTTCATAGTATCCCAGATTTGATCTACATTAGCTCGAAGTGTATAGGTTCGTAAGTTTTCATCGATGGTGATCCAACCACTCTCACCAAGATAATTGACCCATTCACCATCCACCTCACCCAAAAAGATGTAGATTCCTTTTTCTCCATCTGGGCTCATAGCATCAAACCGAAGCTCCCAAGTACCACCCGCACCAAGTGAAGCTCTCTGTTCATCATTTAACAACTGAAGTGCCTGTATGGTATGATGGTACGGTCCAACCGTTTCAATGGTAAATTTTAATACCTCTTCAAAACTAACCACCGCGGATGCTGTTTCAGAACCAATGGTTTGTAATTGGTAGTCCCAAGCTGTTTCAGCTAGACTAAAGTCACCATTGATAATAATATTTTCACCAAAGGTTTCTGTTTGAGCTAGAGCCGTATTATGAATCTGAATTAGATACAGGCCTGCCAGCAAGATGTTAAAGAATTTCATAAGATATATTAGATAGGTGGTGTTG
Organism: uncultured Balneolaceae bacterium; assembly: GCA_937125285.1. Classification (GTDB taxonomy): domain Bacteria; phylum Bacteroidota; class Rhodothermia; order Balneolales; family Balneolaceae; genus UBA1275. The sequence continues at coordinate 6,934 of CAKZLH010000263.1, forward strand.
ATAGAAGGAAAGGAATAAACTTGTCTATCAACGTTTCTCGTACAATGTCTCAAAAATTTAATCTGAAAATCTCATAATTAAAAATTTTTGGACCTATCTATCGGCAATTAGTTTGTATTTGTAAATAAAAAAGCCTCAAAAGAAATACTCTTGAGGCTTTAAAAAGAGGTGCTGTATGCAACAGCTTATTTAATCAATAACATCTTCTTGGTCTGGCTGAATGAAGGAGTGGTGACGGTATAATAATAAACGCCCGACGCTAATCCACCGGCATCAAAAGCAAAAGTATGAGAGCCTACTCCCTTCAACCCGTTAAAAATTTCTCGGATTTTTTGGCCAGTACTGTTATACACCTCTAATCGAATGTGCTCGGACTGTTGGAGGAGGAATGAAATCTGAGTGGTAGGATTAAAGGGATTGGGATAGTTTTGAGCCAATTCAACCTGAGAAGGAGTATTAGACTGCCTAGGTTCATCCTCGGCACCTACTGTCACATCACCAAAAGTAAATAAAACTCTACCTGCGGTGTCTTCCTCAACCACGCTATACTCCACCATTGATTTTGGATAGTTATTATTGTCGAGATGTAAACTTTGAACCGAAGACTTCTTCATGAGTCCATTGACCTCATAAAATTCATGGTACTCATAGGTACTATCCTCCCCTAACACCCAGTATGCTTCACCCGCTTGAAACCAATTCTGTCCGTTATGATAGTACTCAACCATTGAATACTCCAAAGCATCGTAATAACCCAAATCGAAAATTTGAGCCTCAAGGACTTCTTCAAAGCCTAGCCCATGTATTTTTACTCCATACAAAGGACGATTGCTGAAATCGTAGGAGATAAAGGTGGTTTCTTTCCGATCGGCATCATGAATAATTTGCGTATAGCCATCGGTCTCACCATCGATTTTTTCCGTGATCAAAATGTCATTCTGCCGGTAGGTGAATACTAAACTCTGAGATTCTTGTTCGTTATCTTCACAAACGATGGATTCAATCTGCTTGGCCTCACTACGCGTGAGGGTACATTCAACCAGATAATTCTCTTCCATTAATCGGTAAAAAACGAACTGATCTTCCTGATATCGAAGGGTTTCTTCAAACTCTCCAAACGCCCAATCGCCAAAGAGATATTCATAATCTTTGATATTGACTTCCTGAAACGTTCCACTGTCGTAGGTTTCATCGGAATAGGTATACACTCGTTTTAATGAGTTTTCATAGCTTGCGTTGGACGAATTATAGTCCTGGAAGGTGACTTCTTTGAGTTCCTGCTCAATCGATGTCTCGATATGCATGGGTTGAAGCGTCCCCGGTATCGCCGATCCCAACATGCGATCTAATGGCCCATTGCTCACATCTACAGGTTCAGAATCATAACTCAGATAGACATCTGTTTTGCCACTCGGGTAGTCCGAACTCGGATACTTGGTCGTTAAGCTGCTCAAATAATTATTGGCATCTACATCGACATAGATCTGGGTGCTCAATCCAAGAGAACCAGGTGTGGTTTCGGTATATTCCCAATACTCATAGTCGTAATCTTGACCAATGACGTACCCTGCTTCGGCAATTTTAACGTAATTATTATCTCGATAAGCATATTTGGCATATGCCTTAGGTTGCGCGCCATAACTATCTAATTCTAGCACATCTTCGAGTATAATGGCATTTATCGAAACTCCTGAATAAACGTAAGCAAAGGTTCGATTCTCGTTTTCATCGAACAGATAAAGCGCGATGGTGTTTGCCTCGGTATCGGGCACCATAGAAACGTATTGAAGCACCTCTCCATCTTCACTAGAGGTGATGAGGTAATCACTTTCTCGTTGAACCACGGTTGTCAGGTATTCAACCCCATCGGAATCTTCACAGCGAATACGGCTATAAAAAGTACCTTCCAACTGCGCTGTACAACTAGCATTCCAGTCCTCTTCGGTAAATTCGATCGCGCTCACAAACCCATCATTAAATATCATCCGATAGGCAAAATCATTGGAGATCCATTGGCCAGATTCGAAACGATATTCGACATAATCAATAGTGTCTTGGGTAGAGGAATACTGAACGGTCTGAGCATAGCTATATACGAAACTACCTTCATTCGAATTCCACTCTTGCTCAATAACCTGATAGTCTAGTGGCGCGGTGCTCATCTGTTTAGACTTTAGGGAAGTATGTGGTCCTATCTTCGAATATTGTGAGGCCTCTAGAGGTGGATGATTCGTGGGAAGCTGCGCAAATCCTAGGGTAGGAATTAGCATGGCAACAACTAGAGATACGGTAGTAGCAAATTTCATAACATCTTACTTCTTAAGTTATTTTGTGCAAAGAACACATTTTCAATATGTGCCCTAAACCAAAAAAGGCTAATAAGCATTCGGATAGCACACATTATTTATGGATATTAATCCCTAATACACGTTAAAATCACCTTTCATGTATGATTCTTATCACTAAGAGTACATTACGCGTATGTAGCCTTTTTATTTTGGCCCTCCTCGGATGGCAGCTAGTTGATTCCACCCTTGTGTACGCACAAGAAGGTCCAACCATCATATTGGTTCGCCACGCCGAGAAAATCGATAACAGCCGAGACCCAGAGTTATCGGAATCAGGCAAAAAACGGGCACAAACATTAGCACATATGTTGGCCGAATCGGGAGTGAGTGAAATTTACTCCACCCCCTATCTCCGAACCCAATCTACGGTTCAGCCCTTGGCCGAGGCTCTTTCCCTAGAAGTTCAGACGTATGATCCTCGAAATCTGGAGGGTTTTGCCTCCGAATTACAGGCAAAAGAGGGTATTATTGTTGTCGCTGGTCACAGCAACACAACCCCAAGTTTAGCATCCCTACTCACGGGTCAAGAGCTCACGAAACTTGATGAATCCGACTACCAACAATTCTTTCTAGTCAGTTTTTCAGGAGATAAGGCCCAATTATTTCAGTTTCAATATCCTCCCTTTGAGCAATAATCTTGTACGCAATCCTCAGGTTTAAGTATATTTCGGGTTGAAACTATCCGCGATTGATTCGCGTGTTTCCATTACATTCATCACCCTATTGAGCGTAGCAAAAGGGAAGCTACGCCAACAAAATTTCATACTTATGCTATCTAAAACATTCCATCGTTATGGTGCGCTTATGCTTAGCGCGTCTGTGCTTTTTTTACTGAGTTGTAATTTTTCAGCAGGCCAGCAAGACCCCTGGACCACACTTGAGCCTTTACCTTTGGATCCTGCCATTGAAGCTCAAATCGATGACATACTCCCAAAATTAAGCTTGGAGCAAAAAGTAGGGCAAGTGATTCAAGCCGACAATTCGGCCATTAGCCCAGAAGATGTAAAAAAATATCGACTCGGATCCGTGTTAAGTGGAGGGAATTCGGCCCCAGGACCGCTTCCTTATGCCGATGCCGAAACTTGGGTAACGATGGCAGATGCCTTTTATGAAGCCTCGGTAGACACCGAGGGGGTCGAAATTGCCATCCCTTTAATTCTGGGAATTGACGCCGTTCATGGTCATGCTAATTTAGAAGGCGCTATAGTGTTTCCGCATAATATTGGTCTTGGAGCGGCTAATAACCCGGATCTTATCGAAGAAATCGCACGAATTACTGCGCATGAACTCACCGTGTCGGGACATGACTGGACCTTCGCTCCAACCCTTGCTGTACCTCAGGACCTACGGTGGGGACGCAGTTATGAGGGATTTTCAGAAGATCCGAGCATAGTAAATGCCTATGCCAGTCGCGTGGTTGAGGGGCTGCAAGGGCGTTTTGCAACGGAAGATTTTATGGGTGAGGGAACGGTTATTTCCAGTGCGAAGCATTTTTTAGCTGATGGTGCTACCGAAAATGGCGTAGACCAAGGGGATGCTAAAATCACGGAACAAGAATTAAGCGAAGTACATGCTGCTGGTTACTACAGTGCAATCCCAGCTGGTGTTCAAACCGTGATGGCCTCATTTAACTCTTGGAATGGGCGTAAATTGCATGGCGATAAGGAACTCCTCACCGATGTCTTAAAAGGCAAAATGGGCTTCAACGGTTTTGTGGTGGGCGATTGGAATGGGCACGGGCAAGTACCTGGCTGTACCAACACTGACTGTGCGCAATCCTTTAATGCGGGTGTAGACATGTTTATGGCGCCGGACAGCTGGCGAGGACTATACGAAAATACCTTAGCGCAGGTTCAAGATGGCACCATTAGTATGGAGCGCTTAGACGATGCAGTGCGAAGGATACTCCGAGTAAAAATTGCTTCAGGTCTTTTTGAAAAAGGATTACCTAGCCAGAGAAAAAACGCAGGTGACGAGACACAACTGGGTCTACCCGAGCATCGGGCCATTGCTCGCCAAGCGGTTCGGGAATCCATGGTGCTACTTAAAAATAACGACCAACTTTTACCTCTTGATGCCGCATCCACCGTTTTAGTTGTTGGGGATGGTGCCAACAGTATCTCCAAAGCAAGTGGTGGATGGACCTTATCTTGGCAGGGTACCGGACACTCCAATGACGAATTTCCAAACGGGGAATCGATATTACGTGGAATCCAAGAGGCGGTAGATGCTGCTGGTGGTAAGGTGATCTTTTCTGCCGAAGGTGCGCAAGATATTACTGCGGACGTGGTTATTGCCGTATATGGGGAAGATCCTTACGCCGAGTTTCAGGGAGATCGAAGCAATCTAGACTTCGAGCCCAATGGGTTTGATGTAGCAACGCTAGCGAGTTATCAAGAACAAGGTACTCCCGTTGTGTCTGTGTTCCTATCGGGTCGACCACTTTGGACCAACCCTGAAATCAATGTTTCGGATGCCTTCGTTGCAGCCTGGTTACCCGGGAGTGAAGGTGGCGGGGTATCGGATCTCTTGTTTCAGACCGATTCATCATACGATTTTACCGGCACTCTGTCCTTTTCTTGGCCATCCAGTGCCGTAGTTTCCGATGAACATGAAGCACTTTTCGGATTAGGCTACGGTCTTACTTATTCCAGCAAGGAATCACTCGAAACCCTACCGGAGTTATCAGGATTAGAAAACTCTGCCATAGGTAATAGCAGTGAATTCTACTCCAAAGGAGCTCCGGTGGAGCCTTGGGGATTATGGTTAAGCTCAGGTGATCTTGAGAAACAAATCGCCAGCTATCCTACCTCGGTTGGAGGACTTATTGTGAGTAAAACTGATCATCAAGCCCAAGAGGACGCTCTTAGAATACGATGGACACAGCAAAGCGAGGATTATTTCCGTATTTCTACAACCGATGCCGTTGATTTAAGCCGTGAATCTAACGGTGCCATGGAGCTGAGTTTTAGCGCAAAATCATTTGGCGAAGCTCCAGCAGTGATATCAGTTGGGATTTGTGAAGCTGGATCAGACTGTGAAAATAGCCTAGAAATAACCCTGAGTTCTGACTGGGATTCCTACGAAGTTAGTCTGAGCTGTTTCGAAGATTTGGGTATTGATGTTTCTAAGCTAGGCTCCATTCTCGCTTTGAAAGCGTCAGAAGTTTCGGACATTGGATTGAGCAATGTACGGTTAATGGCCGATGTGGATGCCCGCAAGAGCTGTACCGGGAAATAAGATCCGAGCCTACCATTTTCTGAGTCCCGTTAAAAAGTGCGGAACCACTGAATCAAAGGAAGGGGAAAGGGAAATAATTCTCCTTCCTGATAAGTGGCGGCAAACCCTAACTGAATTGCTCGCTTTCGTTGGGTCTCTAGTCGAATACCTGGAACGATAAGTGAGGCCAATTCACCTTCATTACTGTTATAAAGTATAAAAGAATCAAATACTAGACTGATTCGATCCGTCGATTTCTTCATAGCCGCTAGGGAAACCAATGCATTTCCGCTGGTATCAAAGTCATCCCATATCAACCCGTAACCAGCAGATAACGTTACATTTTGAGTGTGATCACCTTTCGTTAGAGAAACATAGGGTAGCACTCCCCCAACGCTTAATTGCGACCATGAGCCGGTTCCGAGCAAACTCCCGTAACCGAGATGGGTAGTTTCATCCAGAGCCTTCGTAAATTTTATGCTTCCTATAATCGGCGAACCAAACCATGAGGTAATGAGTCCAATACCTACTTTATCTTTGTAATTGATTTGGATATCCGGTCCAAATAAATTCCAGATGATATAATTCTCGTCGGCAAGAGAAAATCCATTGGTGCTGAAAAAGTACCGGGTTGCAAACTGCTCTCCTTCCTCACTCCTACCATCACTTAAAAGAAGGACTATCTCTTTAATTTCATGCTTGGGAATGTAAATTTCACCTAACGTGCGTGTCTTGAGTAAAACTTCACGAGCATTTTCTTCGATGATCCTACCCACATATTCCGCCCCATCGTTTTTAATAATTCGATAGGTCTGTGTAGAATCACGCACTTCCTGTGCTTGAGCCCATGAGCAGATTCCAATAAAAAGTAGAGTCATCAGAAAACTTTTTTTACGCATGGTAATATTCAAAAAGATGAATGGATTTATTTCTTAAGTATAGCATTTCAATCGGTGGTTTCTTACTAATATTTTTTTCACTTTGAAGGTGTTCTTGAACCAGATCACTTGTTTTAACTCATATACTTTATATAAACATGATTCGATATACATCTTTTCCGGCCTTTGGTCTAGTCCTCGCTTCC
>CAKZLH010000264.1 GCA_937125285.1 uncultured Balneolaceae bacterium
ATCATGTCGGCTTCTAGGTATCCTTTGGCCATGAGTAGAGATGGTTTAATGCCCAAATTCTTTGGTAAGATAGGTCGATTTAAAACCCCTCATATCTCGGTGCTAAGCACTACTTTCGTGATGATTTTGGTCCTATTACTGTTCGATGTGGAAGCAGTAGCAAAGTTGGCAAGTGCCTTTCAATTGCTGTTGTTTTTCTTGTTGAATTTGGCCGTTGTGGTGATGCGGGAAAGTAAAATTGAAGCCTACAAACCCGGATTCAACTCACCATTCTATCCATGGGTTCAAATTTTAGGGATGATTATATCGCTATGGTTGGTGGCCGAAATGGGTCTATTGGCCGTAGGTCTAACTGGAACCTTGATTATACTATGTATAGCTTGGTATTTCTATTACGCGCATGGTAAAGTGAAACGTCAGGGCGCTATTTACCACGTTCATGCTCGACTTGGTCAGATGCGTTATGAAGCCCTTGAGCATGAATTGATGACCATCATTAACGAGAAAAACATTGATAGCTCGCTTACCTATGAAGAGGTAATCGCCCGGTCCGAAGTGGTTAGAGCACAATCAGCCGACAGAGATCTGGCCATCTTGTCTCAAAAGGCGGTGGACAGTTTAGAAGCCAGATTAAGCAAAGATACCAACCTGAACAGTGGTTGGGCGGATGCATTCACCGACATAGCTACTCAAGCAGTCCGCCTGAAGAAAGGGGTATACTTTAAATATGTGCAATTAGAGGGGCTTAGAATGCCAGAAATGGTGTCCATTCAATGTAAAGGTGGGCTTACCTTAGAAGCTTTTGGTGAGGAAAAAATACACGCCTTGATCTATCTCATTACTCCAGAAGATCAGCCATTGCTTCATATGAGAATTATTGGCCACATGGCAGAATTAATTGAGGCCGAAGAATTCTTGGATCGTTGGATTGCCGCAAAATCCGAGCGTGAATTGAAACAGGTATTACTCTCGGATGAACGATTGATTCACGTTCGATTACAGGAAAATACACCCACGGAAGAATGGATTGATAAGGCTATTATGGAACTTCAATTACCGGGTGAGTGTCTGGTCACCATCATTGAGCGAAACAATGATATCGTAATTCCGAAAGGGAAGACGAGACTTCAATCCGGGGATGTACTCTCTATTCTTGGGTATCCAAAAGATATCATAGAGCTAAGAGAATGGCTCGATAGTATTCGGTAAATCCTATGATTGGAGTTTGTGAATTAACTCCTCAAAGGAGCCAGATTCTTCTGTACTTTCCGACATATTTCTGAGTACAAACACTTGATTTTCGAGTTCTTGCTCACCGACTATGAGTGTGTATTTTGCTTGTTCTCTGTTGGCTTCCTTCATCTGGGCTTTCATCGATCGACCTATGTAGTCCATACTAGCGGAGTATCCTTCTGCTCGTAACTTAGCTACATGAGATAATCCCCAATGTCGGGCTTCATCCCCTAAACATACGATGTACACGTCCAGCGTGTCATCTTGGGTCAATGTGATACCCAGTTCATCACACGCGATGAGCAGGCGTTCCATTCCGGCAGCAAATCCAACAGCTGGAGTAGGATTTCCTCCAATTTCTTCTACTAGTAAGTCGTATCGACCACCTCCAGCCAAGGCATCCTGTGAGCCTAAATCAGGGCTGCTTAATTCGAAGGCGGTACGTGTATAATAGTCCATACCACGCACCAAGTACGGATCTAATTCGAAAGAGATTCCTAAGGCCGTTAATCCCTTACAAACCTGATCAAAGTGTAGAGCAGAGTCTTCATTTAGATAATCCTGAATCACCGGTGCCTGCTCAATAAAGGGCTGGTCTTCCGGTTCTTTAGAGTCTAAAATCCGCATCGGATTTTTGTCTAAACGTGTTTGCGAAAGTTCACTAAGCTCAGATCGGTGAGGCTCCAAGAAATCTCTAAGTACCTGCTTGTAGCGTTCACGACTTTCCGGATCACCTACAGAATTGAGTTTCAGGGTGAAATTTTTAATCCCGATTCGCTCGTAAATCCGCATCATAAATGCGATGGTTTCTATGTCTGCAATGGGGTCGGCGCTTCCTATAACCTCTAAACCAAATTGATGAAATTGTCGCTGCCTACCTTTTTGAGGGCGTTCGGCACGAAACATGGGGCCGATATAATAGAGCTTTTGAACTCCACCTCGTTGGTCAAGGTGATGTTGCACATAAGAACGTACCACAGGAGCCGTAAGCTCCGGGCGAAGTACATAATGGGTGTCGCCTTTTTGAAAGGCAAAGATTTCCTTTGTAACAATGTCGGTAAGCTGCCCAACTCCACGCTTAATGAGTTCGGTAGGCTCCAAAATAGGCGTCCTAATTTCCTGAAAGTTGAACTTAGCAGCTTCTTCGTGGATAATTTGTTCAAGCGCCCGCCATATTGGAGTTTCATCGGGTAGAATATCTACCATACCAAGGGGGGTACTATAAGTTGGCTTAGCCATAGGGAGAGGTTATTTAACAGTAATTACAATAATAGCTTAGTGATGATGTAAAATAGGGTGTATTTGATTAAACTGCTTTCTTACTAGTTAACTTTATCTACCTATCTTTTTAACACATTAGACATGATGCCGTTCACTTCGGGAGACAATTTAAAAATATAAGCTATGGTCATGTATAGAGATCCAACAATGAGGGATTTCAACAAAATTTCCAAAATTGGATGCAAACCAAAAACTAAGAATTGGCCTAAAAAGTAGGACAAAAGACCCAATAATAGGATATATATTGTCTGTAAACTAAAAGGTTGAATCTTAAAGACCCACCAAACAAAAACAGTCTTAATTATATTGTATACACCAACAGAAGTTGCCGTTGCTATAGCAGCACCAAGGATTCCAAATGGTGGAATCAATAAATAATTAAGAAATACGGCAGTGAGCATTAATAGTACCGATGAAATAAAATCAAATCGGTAGTATTGGGATGTGATAATGATCTGACCATTGGATCCTGTTGCTAAATCGAATAAATAGGCCAAGCCTAAGATCATAATTAAGGGTTTGCCAGCCTGAAATTCCATGGGTAGTATTCGATATAAGTCATCTAGACTGATGAGAATCCCAATATAGATAATGAGTGAAAGCAATAATTGATTAATAGACGATTGATTATAGAGTCTAGCTATTTCCTGTAGATTATTTTCCTTGAATGATTTAGTTAAAATAGGGTGGATTATTTTTGCAAGACTTTTCCGAGGAACCGTAATAACTGTACCCATGTACATCGCTAGGGCATACACACCCGCGTTTTCTAGACCCTCGAACATATCTACCATAATCAAGTCGATATTGCTGACCAAAATCATGGTGAAACCACTAAAAAAAGCGTAAAAACTATAGGTAAAGGTTTCTTTTGGGTTAAACTTTTGAAATCCTTCCTGTTTTGAAAAAGTGTAGTATCCCTGTTTAATACTATATCCAACGAGTATTATCATGTTTAGTAGATAAGCTCCAACGAAGCTTAACATGAAGCTATGGAAATCAATTAGGTCAAAGAAATAAAGTGCCAGGGCAATTAAAATGGTGATGCGAAGGAATACATCTTGAAGAAAGGTGGCAAAAACAGTATTTAAGGATGCTTTAATGAAAGCAGTAAAAAGTGCAAAAGTGGTACTTGCAAAGACCATAGGTAAAACCAACCACAAATACATTTCCAACAGAGCTGAATCGTCGTATAGGGCTAGCCAATTGGCTTCAAATAAAAAAAAGGTTCCTAGATAAAGCGCTAGTAATACCATTGCAGGTATAACGGTCTTTTTGAAAAAGTAGCTTCTAATACCTTGGTCACTTTCTAAGGAGGGTATAAACTTGAGTAGGGTATTTGGAATTCCAAGGGTTATCAACTGACTGCTTATGGTGGTAATCGCAATTAAGCTTCTAGTTAATCCATATTTCTCAGCTCCAAGTATGTGAGGGAAAAGAAATATAGTAGAAAGAAGCCCGAGTCCAACACCAATATAGGTTATGGAAGCATTCCTAATACTTTGTTTAATGATTATGCCCAATTAGGATTAGGTATGTGTTGTAGTTATCAAGTGATGAAATATACACATAATAATTTTTTACCTTGCTAATAGTGTAGTGGATGACTTAATAATTAGTGACGCATTTGGCTAACAAACTTCTACATATTGGTTTAGATAGTACTTTGATGAGAGATTTCATTGACTTAGTCCATGAAATTGACCCAACAAATGACCATCATTTTTTAATTTGGCAAAAAAATAAATCGGTAATCACACCCAAAAATAACGTATGGATTAGGTCATATTCTGGGTTCAAACAACTTTTAAATCCGTTGTTTTTTTGGTCTCTATTTAAACAATTTAAGACTGCAAATCGCATTATTCTTCATGGATTAAACGAGATAATAACACTCTTATGTATCCTTTTGGTCCCGAAGTCTACAATGAGAGAAATAATTTGGTTTTATTGGGGTGCTGAATTACATAAGTACAAAAAAACCACCTTGGGTTTAAAATTGAAAATCATGTTGAGTATTCAATCTCTTGCGTTAAAAAAAATAGATTTTATTGCGGTGGGTATGGAATCGGAGTACCGAGATATCATCAATTTTTTTAACCTAGATATACCTCCAATTTGGACCTTTAAGTACCCAAGTAACATTATTAGATTAGGAACAAATTCTATATCCAAAACGAGCTCGCTAATACAAGAAAACAAATTAAACATTATGGTTGGTCACTCAGCTGATAAATCAAATGATCATCAAACCATCTTTACTAAATTACATGGGCAACTGCTATCTACCGATGATTACTCTATATACGCACCACTTTCCTATGGGATAAATAATGATGTCGATGCCATTATAAAGATTGGTAACTCCCTTTTTTCTGAAAGATTTATTCCCATTACAAGCCTACTTTCACTAGAGGATTATAGATCGTTTCTGTCGGCCATTAATGTGGCTTTCTTTTGCCAAAAAAGACAGCAAGGAATGGGTAACATCACCTATTTGCTCGCAAATGGTGCAACTGTTTATTTAGATTCCGAAGCTAACCATGCTCAATATTTCAGAGAAAAGGGCGTTGTATTTCGGTCAATTCATGAAATGGATTTAGTTCAAATTACGAAAGAGCAATCCAATGACAATCGTCGTATTATGGCAGAGTTATTTTCCGAGAAAAAACTTCATTCCCAATTGCTAGAAATATTTAATAAATGAGTATTCAAATTCCGTTTAATCGTCAAAATCTATTTGGGAGTGAGCTGAGCTACATTCAAGATGCCTATGCGAGAAATAAAGTAGCTGGGGATGGTTATTATACATTATGGTGTCAACAATACATGGAGGAGACTTTTGATTTTCAAAAGGTATTATTAACCACAAGTGGAACACATGCTATTGAAATGGCCATGTTGCTTATCGACCTAAAGCATGATGATGAAGTAATTTTACCCTCATATACGTTTGTATCAACGGCCAATGCCGTTATTTTGAGAGGTGCAAAACCGGTATTTGTGGATATTAGACCGGATACTCTAAACTTAAATGAAGAGCTTATTGAACAGGCTATTACACCCCGGACGAAAGCGATTATGCCCGTTCATTATGCCGGCATAGCTTGTGACATGGATGCCATTATGAACATTGCAGAAAAGCACCGTTTATGGGTTGTTGAAGACGCTGCTCAAGCCATTAATTCTACTTATAAGGGTCGGTATCTTGGAGGAATTGGTCATTTGGGTTGTTACTCCTTTCATGAAACCAAAAATGTATCTATGGGTGAAGGAGGTGCACTTGTTATAAATGATGAATCTCTGATTCAGAGAGCAGAAATTATTCGCGAAAAAGGGACCAATCGGAGTCGTTTTTTTAGAGGTGAAGTAGATAAATATACCTGGGTTGATATGGGCTCAAGTTTTTTGCCATCTGATATCAATGCCGCTGTGTTAAAAACTCAATTGGAACACTTAAAGGATATTCAACTACAAAGAGATCATCTTTTTAATCGCTATAGTAGAGAATTAGAATCATTAACTAAATATGGAGTACGTTCCACCACGATTCCAAAAGATTGTTCGGGTAACTCCCATATGTTTTATCTTTTGCTAGATTCTGAGAAGGCCCGTTCAGCATATATAGATTACATGAAACAAAAGGGAGTTTTGGTAGTATTTCATTATGTTCCGTTACACTCTAGTAATTTTGCTAAGACATTAGGTACCACTATAGATTTGCCCGTAACACAAGCTATTTCCGAACAATTAGTACGCTTACCTATTTTTTACTCACTAACTGAAGATGATCAATCCCGTATCATCGAATTAACATTAGATTTTTTCAATAAGATTCAATAGA
>CAKZLH010000265.1 GCA_937125285.1 uncultured Balneolaceae bacterium
CTGGGCGATGTAACCATCAACGGAACCATATCCTCCTTTGATGCCTCGAAGATTTTGCTCCACGTGGTTGGCTTAGAAACCCTCACGGGGAATAATCTGGCCGCGGGTGACGTAAGCGGTAATGGCTCGGTTTCCTCGATGGATGCTGCGCTGGTACTTCAGTATGTAGTCGGGATCATTTCAGGATTCCCAGGTCAAGGAAAGATCGTGGCGCCAGAACCCCAAAACATTCTTCATCTAGCTTATGATGAGGCTGATCAATACACTGATATCACCTATGCTCACAAAGGAGGCTTTTCCTACATGGGCTCGGAGTGGGATATTATCGTACCTGCGGGAAGTGTTTCTCGGGTCGAATGGGCCAATTCCATCTACCAAGATCAGATTCAGTTGAGCTATCACCAAGTGGGAGATACCTTACGTATAGCCATGGCTAGTTCTAAGCCTATTGGCCAAGCAGGAGACCTAGGAGCCATTCGTTTAATTCATGGTGATGATTGGAACTCGGCAGCCGATGGGCAACTTTCGGACCGGATCCAGTACCAAAAAGCGATGGTGAATGAAGTGGACATCACCGAGTATGTGAATGAAGAGTTTACCACCGATGAGGCCGCTTTAACGTTACCTGCACAGTTCGCTTTACATCAAAATTATCCGAATCCGTTTAACCCAGTCACCAATATCAACTATGAATTGCCTGTAAACGCGAAAGTGAATGTTCAGGTATTTAATATGCTCGGGCAACAGGTTCAAACCTTAGTGAATGATAATCAAAAAGCTGGTCGATATACTCTTCGTTGGGATGCTGCTGGCTTTAGTAGCGGTACCTATCTGCTGCGTATAGATGTAATTGGAGACGATAATCAGCAATACTCTCAGATACGAAAAATGCTACTTATTAAGTAAGGCTAAGGTATCAAAAAGGGAGTATTTATGTATTCAACCAGAAAAAATAACGCACCTTGGAAGCTGCTTGGCCTACTTTTAGTAGGGCTCCTAGCAGCGATGGGACCGTATCGACAGGTACAGGCGCAAACTATTAATGTGAGCCTGACTGATACCGCCGCCTTAGCAGGCGAGGAGATATTGGTTCCGCTACTTGTATCGCCCATTAGCGAATCCGACAATGTACTTTCGGGTACATTCGTGTTCAACTCGAATGAATCCATTTTTGAAATTACAGGGGTCGAAACTACGGGAAGCTTGCTTGCCAACACTTCCAATGTTCTGTTCAATATTGGAACGAACACCTTGGCCTTTGCCAATACCTCAGCTATAACCGGCACGGGAACCTTGGTTTATCTGAAGGTAAAGGCGAAAAATGAGGCCAGCTACTTTCAGTACACCGATGTGTCCATTACCGAGGCTACTCTTAATGAAGGTGAGCCAGAAGTGAATGCCACTGGGGCTCGTTGGACCATCAAGGGTATGCGGATTGAACCTCGTAGCCAATATATTTCCATTATTGAAGGTGATTCACTGCAGTTTACCCTGACGGGAAACATAGCGCCTCCGGTTAGTTGGTCGGTTACCGATACCACCATTGGGACGATTGATGAAACCGGAATGTTTCGTAGCAAGCGGTACGGCTTGGTGCAGGTAAAGGCTTCCGACAATCAAGGACTACGCGATTCTACCGCCTTTTTTCGGGTACAATCATCGGTGATTAACGAGTTGGCAGTAACGATTCCCGATACCTCGGTGCGGCAAACTCGGGATATTGCGCTGCCGGTATATGTTTCGGATGTAACCGGGCTAAATGTACTTTCTACGGATCTTCAGATTACCTACAATCCCAATTATGTGCAGTTTAATGGAGTAAGTGCAGAAGGCACCATGACCGAATCTTGGGGAGCGCCAACTGTGCGAGTAGAATCAGGGGCCATCAACATCGCTTCGGCAGGTACGGATACACTGAAAGGATTTGGAACGCTCTTTTTCTTGAATTTCACGGTTAAAGACATCAATACGGGTAGTTTCAACCTGAATATTTCTCGCGCAAATCTGAACGAAGATCTGTCGGTAGCGACCAACAATGGCCGATTTACGGTGCTGGCAAAGCCTGTTATTAACCTGAATATCCCCGATACGGCCGTTAGTATTGGCGAGCAGCTCAACTTTGAGGTGACCGGCGGAGAAGGAACCGCACCCTACACTTGGGAAGTGGACGATTCAGCACTTGGATCCATTGATGCGAACTCGGGTATCTTTCTCGGGTTGAACCGAGGGGATGCCTTGGTGAATGCTGTGGATGCGCAAAATTTTAAATCGGGGGCGGTGAATGTGCGGGTCAATGATTTTGATGCGACCTTAGATTCTATTCGGATTAGTTATCCCGATAGCTTTACTGTAGCTCTGAGAACCACGGGTGATTTAGCACCTTTTAATGTACTATCCTTTACTTCAGAGCTTAGCTACGATACGACCAAACTGGCGTTTTTAGGTCTTGAAACTGGCGGCAGCCAGAGCGATGGAGCGTCAGCTGAGGCGACCCTAGGCGAGCAGCTCAAGATTGCAGTTGCGGGTACCTCTTATTTGGGCGGATCAGATCCTTTGGTGTACATTCGCTTTGCACCTAAAGAATCGGTGCAGCATCTCGATGAAATCGCATTGTATTTGGACTATCTCACTTTTGATGAACCAGGTCCTACCGTGCCCACCACGACTCCACGCGATGGCGAAGTGAACATTATTCGCGTAAATCCGCCACTGCCGCCTATTTTGAGTACTCCTTTGGCCGGAGCCGTTTATCAAGATACCAGTTTGGTGTTGGATTGGGAGGCTTCACAGGATGCCGCCGAGTACCAAGTGCAATTGGCGACGGATTCCTTGTTTAGTGGGTTGATGGTGGATTCAGTGCTTACCCCTACCCAATTATCCGTAGATGGTTTAGCATATTTGACCCATTATTACTGGCGGGTTCGTGCCATCAATTTAGGAGGGGAGTCGGACTGGAGTGATTTCTTTCGTTTTACTACTATTATTCAAGCTCCAGATGTTCCAAGTTTGCTAAGCCCCGATGATAGTCTTTCTCGGGTCCAAGCACCGGTTAGCTTTGTTTGGAATAGTGCTATGCGAGCCGAAACGTATGGGTTCGAGTTATCTGCAGTTGATGATTTTTCTACGCTAGTTGTTGAGGAAAGTGTGGCGGATACCAGTCTTGAAGTAACGGATTTGGATCCTTTTACAAGGTATTATTGGAGGGTGCAATCGGTGAATGAGGGTGGCGAGAGTTCTTATTCGCTCGTCCGAACCTTTGAAACAGCAGCTATTCCTGCTTCTGTGCCAGCGCTTTTGAGCCCGGCCAACCAGTCGGTGGACTTGGATACCGCGCTGACCCTCGTCTTTTCGAGCGCCCCAGGAGCGGTGAGCTACGAGTATCAGCTCTCCGACACCACGGACTTTAGCCGGCTTCTGGCTAGTGGGGAAGGCACCGATACCATGGCTGTGGTAAGCGGCCTAGACTACCTGAGCAGTTACTACTGGAGAGCCCGAGCGATTGGCGCGCAGGACATTTCGGATTGGAGTGCCGCTTTTAGCTTTACTACGAAAATAGCCGCCCCAGCTGTCGCTATGCTGATAAGCCCCGAAGATGGAGCTGTCGGACAGCCGCTGAGCTTGAACCTTATGTGGGGCGCAGCAGACCGCGCGGCGAGTTACCTAGTTGAGCTATCGGCCAGCAGCGACTTTAGCGATCCATTGGTGCAGGAGTCTACCACAGACACCAGTTATTTTGTAAGTGGTCTTGAAAACCTGACGAGTTACTACTGGAGGGTGCAATCGGTGAACTCCACGGCGAGCAGCGCCTTTAGCGCAGTCCGAAGCTTCGAAACCAAAGCTCTGGATGCGAGTATTCCAGCTCCTTTGAGCCCGGCCAACCAGTCGGTGGACTTGGATACCGCGCTGACCTTAGTCTTTTCGAGCGCCCCTGGAGCGGTGAGCTACGAGTATCAGCTCTCCGACACCACGGACTTTAGCCGGCTTGTGGCTAGTGGGGAAGGCACCGATACCACGGCGGCGGTAAGCGGCCTAGACTACCTGAGCAGTTACTACTGGCGAGCCCGAGCGATTGGCGCGCAGGATACTTCGGATTGGAGTGCCGCTTTTAGCTTTACTACGAAAATAGCCGCCCCAGCTGTCGCTATGCTGATAAGCCCCGAAGATGGAGCTGTCGGACAGCCGCTGAGCTTGAACCTTATGTGGGGCGCAGCAGACCGCGCGGCGAGTTACCTAGTTGAGCTATCGGCCAGCAGCGACTTTAGCGATCCATTGGTGCAGGAGTCTACCACAGACACCAGTTATTTTGTGAGTGGTCTTGAAAACCTGACGAGTTACTACTGGCGGGTGCAATCGGTGAACTCCACGGCGAGCAGCGCCTTTAGCGCAGCCCGAACTTTCCAAACCAAAGCTCTGGATGCGAGTATTCCAGCGCTTTTGAGTCCGGCCAACCAAGCGCTGGACTTGGATACCGCGCTGACCTTGGTCTTTTCGAGCGCCCCCGGAGCGTTGAGCTACGAGTATCAGCTCTCCGACACCACGGACTTTAGCCGGCTTCTGGCTAGTGGGGAAGGCACCGATACCACGGCGGCGGTAAGCGGCCTAGACTACCTGAGCAGTTACTACTGGCGAGCCCGAGCGATTGGCGCGCAGGATACTTCGGATTGGAGTGCAGCTTTTAGCTTTACTACGAAAATAGCCGCCCCAGCCGTCGCTATGCTGATAAGCCCCGAAGATGGAGCTGTCGGACAGCCGCTGAGCTTGAACCTTATGTGGGGCGCAGCAGACCGCGCGGCGAGTTACCTAGTTGAGCTATCGGCCAGCAGCGACTTTAGCGATCCATTGGTGCAGGAGTCTACCACAGACACCAGTTATTTTGTGAGTGGTCTTGAAAACCTGACGAGTTACTACTGGCGGGTGCAATCGGTGAACTCCACGGCGAGCAGCGCCTTTAGCGCAGCCCGAACTTTCGAAACCAAAGCTTTGGATGCGAGCATTCCAGCGCTTTTGAGTCCGGCCAACCAAGCGGTGGACTTGGATACCGCGCTGACCCTCGTCTTTTCGAGCGCCCCCGGAGCGGTGAGCTACGAGTACCAGCTTTCCGACACCACGGACTTTAGCCGGCTTGTGGCTGGCGGAGCAGGCACCGATACCACGGCGGCGGTAAGCGGCCTAGACTACCTGAGCAGTTACTACTGGCGAGCCCGAGCGATTGGCGCGCAGGATACTTCGGATTGGAGTGCAGCTTTTAGCTTTACTACGAAGTCTAAAGAACTTCCGGCGCTTGCGATACCCATCCAACTATTGCCGGCAAATGCAGCAACCGATGTGCCAAGAGATCTTGACTTTGTATGGACTAGTGTATATGAAGCGGATCGTTATAATTTTGAGCTACGACTGGATACTACCTCTGCCTTTTTAAGCACAACCACCAAAGATACCACGGTTAATTACCAGAACCTTGTCAATGGTACGACCTTTTATTGGCGAGTGCAGTCAGCCGATTCAGCAACAGCAAGAGCATCAGACTGGTCTGGATGGTTTGGATTCACCGTTGAAGAAGTACAAAAACTAGGACCGGTTCGAACTAACCCATTTGGCACCCTAATTTTTAGCGAGGATTTTAGCCCCGTAGCGGTGGCAAATCTGGATACCATGTATGCTGACCCAGATGGCTTGCCTCTGAAATTTGAGCTGCTAAGCGAGGCAGATACCTCCCTAGTGAGAGCCACAATTGATTCAGCCAGTGTGCTTCGAATGAACTCTGTAGCCAATGCCAATGGAATAGGGGAGCTCATTTTGCAGGTGACTGATGAAGATGGAATGAGTTTAAATGACACCTTGGATGTTGTAGTAGTTGCGGTTAATGATGCACCTATTCTAAGTCAAATCCCTGATACGCTCAGTTTTCCAACAGGACAACTCTATGAAATTTACTTAGATAGCTTAGTATTCGATGTTGATAACGACCTTTCGGAATTACAGATTGAAGCTAGTATAGATACCGCTGTTGTATTCCTGAGTTTTGATCCAAGTTCGAATAAAGTTTCCATTTTGTCACCGGCTTATGAAGGACTTGCTCATATAGATGTGCGCATAACCGACCCAGACGGTGAGGTACTAGAATTTAGGATTGTTCTGCTTATTGGTATAGGGACCTCTAAAGAGGATAACCTGGAAGAACCCATCAGATATACCCTACATCAAAACTATCCTAATCCCTTTAATCCGAGTACACAGATTCAATACGCCCTTCCTGAAGCGACTCATGTTCGGGTCGATGTATTCAACAACGTAGGCCAAAAGGTAGCGACTTTGGTCGATGCTCGGCAATCAGCCGGCGAGTACACCCTTCGTTTTGATGC
>CAKZLH010000266.1 GCA_937125285.1 uncultured Balneolaceae bacterium
AATCTCCCCTTAATTCAAGCACCTGTTTACAATTATCCCGAAGAACTAGAGCAATACAATCCACAAGAAAGCACCTCTATCGAGCGAACACAGTCGAAAATTTCAGGAACTAAAACGTTTACGGATATAGTCATTGCCAGAAATGAAGGATTGTATCGTATTCCTGAGGCCACTATTTATTATTTCAATGCCGAAAAAAACAACTACACGCCTGTGATTCTCCCCGAATTAACCTTGTCGGTTGAAAGGGATTTAAATGCCACCAATGAACCCGCTGAACTCCTCAGATTCGATATACAACCCATAACTGGTTTGGTTAGCTGGAAGCCTGATTCTTTGGTGAGTTTGATCCAGAATCCACGTTTATTTTTGATTTGGATTCTCCCACTACTGCTGGTTTTAGTGGGTTGGATATATAAGGGCTATCACGATAAAATGAAAAATGATGGGCTGTTTGCTCGAAGACAACAAGCTCGCAAATTAGCCTTTGAACACTTAACCGAGCTTCAAAAGAAGGCCGAAGAACATTTTGATAACACAGCATCGGTTAAAGCGTATTACCACGATCTCTATCAATTACTCACGAAGTATATTGCCGATAAATGTGGACTTCCGCCTGCAGGATGGTCTACCGAAGAGCTTGTAAAACAACTTTCTGCTTCGATGAAGGGGTCTGAAAATGAACTCTTAAAAACCATCCGAACCTTTTTGATTAAATGCGATACCATCGCATACGCTCCCATAACAAGTTCTTCCGATGTATTAACCGATCTACAGCTGGTACGTGATTGTATCAACCAATTAGAGAAGGAGTTGAAATCATGAGGCTCCTATCTACCTCTATCTTTAGCCGCACACTACTAATATTGTTTTGTACTCTACTAATAGGTAATGGCAATCTGAGAGCACAAACAACTAATCAATCCACCCCTGTTTCGATATCTCAAGCTCAGTTCGATTTCGAAGCCGCTAATATCCTCTTAGCGGAAGGGCAGTATAAAGAGGCCTTAAAAAAATATGGCGCTATACAAAATATGGGCCTCTATTCTGGGGGTTTATATGTAAATATGGCCATTGCTGCAGTTGAACTAGACTCGCTTGGCTTAGCCAAATACTACCTACAAAAAGCCCTTCTGGACGAATCGACCGAGTCAGCGGCTGCCACAGGTCTAATGTATGTTGAAACCCAATTTAGTAGACAATCGGCCACCCTACCTCCTCTCCCATGGGAGCAATTCTTTGATTTTTTAGAGACCAATGTTGGCGCTTCCGCCATTTACTGGATCAGTTTTGGTTGCATACTTTTATCAACGCTGCTGCTACTGATGAGTTGGTTTGTTGGGGCTTGGGCAGAGGGTTCAACCCGAAAAATAACCTTGATTGGAGCAGGAGTTGGGCTGATGTTATTGGCTCTCAGCCTTTTTATCGATCAACGAGCTGCCCGGTTTCAAGATGCAGTAATTG
>CAKZLH010000267.1 GCA_937125285.1 uncultured Balneolaceae bacterium
AATCTCCCCTTAATTCAAGCACCTGTTTACAATTATCCCGAAGAACTAGAGCAATACAATCCACAAGAAAGCACCTCGATCGAGCGAACACAGTCTCAAATTTCGGGAACTAAAACGTTTACGGATATAGTCATTGCCAGAAATGAAGGATTGTATCGCATTCCTGCGGCCACTATTTATTATTTCGATGCTGAAAAAAACAACTACATGCCTGTGGTTCTCCCCGAATTAACCTTGTCGGTTGAAAGGGATTTAAATGCCACCAATGAACCAGCTGAACTCCTTAGATTCGATATACAACCCATAACTGGTTTGGTTAGCTGGAAGTCTGATTCTTTGGTGAGTTTGACCCAGAATCCACGTTTATTTCTGATTTGGGTACTCCCACTAATGCTGATATTAGTGGGTTGGATATATAAGGGGTATCATGATAAAATGAAAAATGATGGACAATTTGCTCGAAAACAACAAGCTCGCAAGTTAGCTTTTGACCATCTAAACGAGCTTCAAAAGAAAGCCGAAGAACATTTTGATAGCTCAGCATCGATTAAAGCGTATTACCATGATCTCTATCAATTACTCACGAAGTATATTGCCGATAAATGTGGCCTTCCACCTGCAGGATGGTCTACCGAAGAGCTGGTGAAACAACTTTCTGCTTCGATGAAGGGGTCTGATAATGAACTCTTAAAAACTACTCGAACCTTTTTGATTAAATGTGATACCATCGCATACGCTCCTGTAACAAGTTCTTCCGATGTATTAACCGATCTACAGTTGGTACGTGATTGTATCAACCAATTAGAGAAGGAGTTGAAATCATGAGGCTTCTAACGTACTCTTTCTTTACCCGTACACTACTAGTATTGTATTGTACTCTATTAATTGGTAATGGCAATCTGAGAGCACAAACAACTAATCAATCCACCCCTATTTCGATATCTCAAGCTCAGTTCGATTTCGAAGCCGCTAATATCCTCTTAGAGCAAGGGCAATATAAAGAGGCCCTAAAAAAATATGGCACTATTCGAGAGACGGGCCTTTATTCTGGGGGTTTATTTGTAAACATGGCCATTGCTGCTGTTGAACTAGACTCGCTTGGGTTAGCCAAATACTACCTACAAAAAGCCCTTCTAGACGAATCGACTGAGGTAGCAGCCGCCACAGGTCTGATGTATGTTGAAACTCAATTTAGCAGACAATCGGCCACCCTACCTCCTCTACCTTGGGAGCAATTCTTTGATTATCTAGAGACCAATGTTGGCGCTTCCGCCATTTACTGGATCAGTTTTAGTTGCATACTTTTATCAACGCTGATGCTACTGATGAGTTGGTTTGTTGGGGCTTGGGCAGAGGGTTCAACCCGAAAAATAACCTTCATTGGAGTAGGAGTTGGGCTGATGTTATTGGCTCTCAGCCTTTTTATCGATCAACGAGCTGCCCGGTTTCAAGATGCAGTAATTG
>CAKZLH010000268.1 GCA_937125285.1 uncultured Balneolaceae bacterium
AGCAGATTCATGAAGTATGGGGTGGTGGGTCGTCCTCTAGACCTGATGTAGACCACCGATCAAATGATAAGCTTAGCCAACAGGTACCCGTTTTAGAATGCACACTAAAAGGGCCGGTTCTGAAATTTTTAGATGCCGCCGAGATCGTGTTGACCGGCGCCGATATGTCGGCCCACATAGATGGGCTGCCTGCTGGAACAGGTGAAATCATTCGGGTTGAAGCGGGCCAGACCTTAACCATGGGCACGGCTAAGCAAGGGTGTCGGGCCTATATAGGAATTGCGGCAAGTGGATTTGTAGGAATGCGCCGGTTTGGCTCCTATGCTGGAATGCCAGGACAGGCTCGATTGCAAGGAGGTGAACGCTTGGAGTGGATTGGATATGAGGATGGCGAACGGGAGTTGAGTGGTGAACGGGATGAGGAACTGGATGGTTCAACCCGAAAAAGTTCCTTTACCGAATCTGCAGTGATTCCTCGACTACGTTTAGAACGAGGACCGGAATGGAGTTGGATCCCTGAGGAGTTTCAAAGGCTATTTTTGGAGTCGGATTTTGTGGTGGGCTCGCAGAGCAATCGGATGGGGATTCGTTTGCAGCTCGGTGAGGATGTGGTTGACGGTTTGGCTAAGGATTTGGATAGAGATATAGTTCACCATTTGGCCAAGGATTGGGTGAAATTTCGAGAATATTGGGCCAATCGAGCATCCATGTGGTCCTCTCCTGTGGTTCCTGGCATTATGCAGTTGCCACCCAATGGTGAACCCATTGTTTTGGGGCCGGATGGGCAAACACTTGGTGGTTATCCGCGAATCGCCTACCTTCCCAAGGATCAACAGTGGAGAGCGGCCCAGTTGAAACCTGGCGACCGGCTTCGATTTCGAATGAGTTGATTGCGTCGGAAGAGTTGATTGAGTCGGAAGGGATATGAGCGTCGCGTCGCAAGTTGTAGCTCGTAAGTTGTAAGTTGCAAGTTGTAGGTCGCAAGTAAAAGACGCGTTCAATGAGTTACTAACTACAATTAAATAATATGAAAACATCGAATACACTTCTCTATGCCTCGGTGGTAGCGGCACTGGCTGGCTTTTTATTTGGGTTTGATACCGCAGTAATTTCAGGGGCCGACAGGCCTATTCAACTTTTATGGAACACCAGTCCATTATTTCATGGGACGTTCATCATGTCCATGGCCCTTTGGGGTACGGTGATTGGAGCTTTGGGCGGAGGGGTGCCATGCGACCGTTATGGCCGAAAAAACACTTTAATTGCCATAGGTATACTGTATTTGGTATCGGCTTTGGGTTCGGCCTTAGCCACCGATCCCTACATGTTTTCGTTTTTCCGATTTATTGGAGGTCTTGGTGTGGGGGCTTCATCGGTGGCCGCTCCTACCTACATCTCTGAAATTGCCCCTGCCGAGCGGCGTGGACGGTTGGTGATTTTGTATCAATTCATGATTGTGTTGGG
>CAKZLH010000269.1 GCA_937125285.1 uncultured Balneolaceae bacterium
TTTGCTCAGATTAACCGCGTGTCCTTGGATACCCTTCAAGATCCCCTGAGCCTTCGAGCCTTGGACACAGTGGAATTGAGTGGTGAAATTCGAAACGAAAACGGCCAGAAATACAGTGGATTTAACGGTGAGGCCATCATTACTCTTTTCGATGCCAAGCGCCGCGTGAGTATTCCCCAAGACCGTGAATGGGTCGATACTTATGGATGCTACTTGAACCGAGGCACGGCACTGGAATGTACCTATGAGGTAGAAAGTGACGTCTTATTCCGTGGAAAAGCCGAAGTGGTGAATGGGGACTTTTCAACCCGATTCATTCTTCCAAAAGACATGAGCTTTTCTCCCGAAACCTCGCGAATGATTGTATTCGCCCAAAGTGGGCAGGAAACGGCGGGTGGTTCGTTCACCCAGTTGCGATTCTCGGGGCTCAATCCAGACGCCGTGAACGATGGACAGGGGCCTGAGATGGATGTGTATTTAAACGATCCTAGTTTTTTTAATGGGAGCCTTTCGACCAGTAATCCCACCGTTTTTGTGGAACTCAGCGACAGTTCGGGAATCAATGCCACCGGAACGGGTGTTGGTCACGAAATTCTAGCGACCCTGAACACCGAGCCTCCACAAGAATTTGTGCTGAATGATTTTTATGAGGGTGCGCTCAATGATTTTACCCAAGGACGTATAGAATACCCTCTAGAGGAGGTTCCTGAGGGATCATATGTCTTAAAAGTTCGAGCATGGGATGTGCACAACAATCCATCGGAACAGAGTATCGCTTTTGAGGTACAATCCTCACAAGATTTGGTGGTTCGCGACGTGTACAACTACCCGAACCCTATGAACAATGTTACGCAGTTCACTTTTGAACACAATCAACAAGGGCAGCCCTTAGAGGTGCATATACGCATTTATACCCTTACAGGTGTGCCCGTACAAGATATTCAACAAACCATAACTTCAACCAGTTCGTATGCCAGTATTTCATGGGATGGCCGTGACCGGGATTATGATCGCCTGGGTAACGGTACTTACATTTATGTGCTTCGGGTTACAGCAGAAACTCCCGAAGGTCGCAAAACAACCGAAAAAATTGAAAAACTAGTCGTTATCCGTTAAGCGGATAAGGGCACTAAAAATCATTTTATAATGTCCAATATGCATTATATTCCAAACCGGAACGTTTCGAGATTAATCAACAGTATGAAAAAGTTTTTTGTATCGGCAAAGCCTATGGCGCTTTTGCCAAAAACACGCGTGAATCTATTAAGTTTAGCCCTGGCAATGGTGTTGGCCTTGGGTTCTGTGGCTCATGCGCAAGTGGCCATTACCGCTGTACCCTTCCTTCAAATTGAACCTGATTCACGTGGTGCTGCCATGGGAAATACAGGAGTTGCCATCGCCGATAACGCATCGGCTATGTTTTGGAATCCTGCTGGTTTGGCCTTTCAACGAGGCAATCAAGTGAGTATTACCCACTCCAACTGGTTGGCCAACTTCAATGTGGATGATTTATTCTACGATTATTTGGTGGGTAAATACTATGTGGAAGGCTTAGGTACCATTGGAGCCCATTTGACCTATCTCAACTTAGGTGAGCAGATTCAGACCAACGAAGATAGTCCCGATATTATCTCGAAATTCAACTCCTATGAATTGGCGCTTGGACTTTCCTATGGATTCGAGGTCAATAAAAATCTTGCCCTCGGAACCAGTCTTCGCCTGATCTATTCTTCCTTGGCATCTGGGACTACGGTGAGTCAACAGAAAGTAAATCCTGGTAGCAGTGTGGGTGTGGATTTGGCGATGTTGTACAAAACCAATCCATTCATCTTAGGACAGAACAATGCTCGCTTTTCGGCTGGATTCAACCTTTCGAATGTTGGACCGGGTATGCAGTACACCGATAATGCCCAAAAAGATCCGCTACCGACCACCCTTCGTGCTGGTTTTGCCTTAGAATATGATTTGGATGCCGAAGGATATAACAGCATTACTTTCGCGACCGATGTGTCCAAAATCATGGCCCGAAAAAAAGAAGTGGTCAAAACCCAAGCCGGTGTTTCCGATACCTCGTATGTGGCGGCAGGCCCCATTGAAGCCCTATTTTCTTCTTGGGACACCTTCCAACGATTCGATGGACAAGAGTATGTGGATGTTAGCTTGTTTCAGCAGCTCATGTTTGGGGCAGGTCTGGAATACTGGTATAATGATTTGTTTGCCCTGAGAAGTGGTTTTTACTACGAGGATCCCAACAACGGAGACCGAAAATATATCACCTTTGGCGCCGGACTTCGCTACAATGCCTTTGGTATCGACTTTAGTTACATCAAGACCCTTGAATCGGATCACCCCTTGGCGAATACTCTCCGCTTTAGTGTGCTCCTGAACTTTTAACCGCCATGCTGCCGAATCGCTGGCCTCTGTTTTCCATGCTTTTTGCGAGCATGGTTTGTTCGCTTATTAGCTCCACTTTCGGGAGTCAGGGCTCGGTGTTTGCTCAGGTTCAGCAACCGGCTATAGGGGAATTGGATGTGATTGCGGTTCGGGTTCAATTTGTGGCCGATACCACCGAACTCACCTCTGGAACCGGAATCTTTGGGCCAGACGGTTACGATGGGCTCGGATACCTCTTGCGAGATGAGGATACTCGTATTGATCCCCTCCCCCACAACCAAGCTTATTTTGAGACCCATCTAGAATTTGCGAGGAATTACTTTCTGAAGTCCTCTGATGGGCAATTGGATTTGGATTATCGGGTACTTCCCGAGGTGATTCAACTCGACCACCCCATGGCCTACTATTCACCCATTGGAGAGGATTTTACCCTCGAAAAATTAGCCCTATTCATGCAGGATGTATGGGGAAAAGTGGATGCATCAGGGCAATTCGATCCCACGGGTTTAGACCCCGAAACCACTGCTTTTGTGATCTTTCATGCCGGTGTGGGTCGCGATATCGAACTTACCGGCACCTCGCTGGACATAACCCCCTTCGACCTGCCCTCTCTCTACCTGAAAGAAGCTCAAATCCAGTCTCTCTTGGGCGACCCTAGCTTTGAGGGCTTTCCCATAGATGACGGGCGTTTTTTGATAAAAAATTCTATGATCATTCCACGCACCCAATCCCGACGAGGCGAGGATATTGGGGGCAATGAAGTTGTTTTTCCCCTTTCGATCAATGGGCTATTGTGTGCATCCATTGGAAGTCATTTAGGCCTTCCCGACTTGTTTAACACCTCGAATGGTTCACCTGCTATTGGCCGCTTTGGGTTGATGGATGGGGCTGGCTTTTTCTCCTACAACGGATTGTTTCCACCCGAACCCTCGGCTTGGGAAAAAGTTGCGCTTGGTTGGATAGAACCGGTCAACATTACCGAATCCGCTGCTCGACTCGAAAGTTTGGGTGATTTAGGCAGTTTTGAACTCAATCCAGCCAGTGCACAAGACGAGGGTGAGGCCCCACAAATGTATCGGTGGGATATCTCGAGTACAGAATATTTTCTGATTGAATACCGAAACCGAGATGTGGTAGGAAACGGAGTTGAACTCACCATACAAACTCCAGAAGGCGCACGTGTTCGCCAACGTTTTACCAATCAGGATACTGATTTTATTTATCAGTATGGGGGATTTGACACGCTGCTTACAGCTGGAACCCTGGTAAATGTAAGTGATTTTGACTGGAGTTTGCCCGGTGGTTTGGATGTTGGCCCAGACGAGAAAGAAGGCACCGATGATGATCGAGAACTCAATGGTGGTTTATTGATCTGGCATATTGATGAAGCAGTTATTGAGCGCGCGTACCAGGATCAAGCGATGGGAGGTTCTCGCGGAGTGAATGCCGACCCCTATTACCGCGGGGTTGACTTGGAAGAAGCCGACGGTGCGCAAGACATTGGATTAGAAGCAGGGCTGTTGGACAACTCCCCCAGTTTTGGATACGCCTATGATTTTTGGTGGGAAGGCAACAACTACCGAGTGGTTACCGAAAATGGCAGCATCGATTTAAATCCTGAGAATCGTTTTGGCCCCGATACCTACCCTTCCAACGCCAGTAACGCAGGTGGCCGGCAATATTTTGAGCTCTATGATATACAGGCTACTGGTCCTAAGGCACAATTTTCAATTCGCTATGCTGCTCCCAATGCCGGATGGCCCGAACTCATGGGTGAATTTGACCCGCTGGTAGAGCACCCCCTTCAACCCGAAGAAACCTATTATCAGCAGCACAGTCTGCATGTTGGACGAGTATTGCTTCAGGGATTGAACGGCCAAGCCGATACCCTTTTAGTCATCCCATCCGAAACGGCTATGTATGCCCTGCCTACTTCGGCACTTTCTCGGGCAGAGGCATTAGCGGCCGAGGATTGGATTCGGGTAGAGGGATTGGAAGGGATGGTTCAACCCGTGATGAACAACCGATTGGTTACGGCCGAACGACGGGCCAATGATTCCGAGCTACGCGTGCGGTCCTGGGAATTGGACGGCGATAGCTTGAAGAGTGTGTGGTCGCAGATGGTGCTTTCGGAATTGGGTGGCGTCGGGCTTAGCGAGCAGATGGGTATGATCAGCAGTAATGCCGCGGCAAATTCACCCTTGCTCTTGGAGTATTTGGGGGTTGAAATCGATGCCAATGGCCAGGTGTCGGGAGCGGATTGGGAGGCTGAAAGTGCGGAAGTTAATGGCGTTCAGATGCGCTGGTCGGGCTCAAGTATTGATGTGGATGGTTGGAGTGATGATCAGATTCAGGCACTGGTGGCCAGCGGGCTAATTTCTGGTTCGAATAGAGCGCAATGGATACCCATGGCCTATGGAGATGGGGCGCGATTTGTCCGCGTGAGTGAAACAGAAGTGGGAGTCTATGACCCCTAT
>CAKZLH010000270.1 GCA_937125285.1 uncultured Balneolaceae bacterium
GGTTTCTTCCGCTGCAACTTCGGCAGCTTCTTCCTCAACCACCTCTTCAGCGGGAGTTTCCTCTGCTGTTTCTGTGGCAACTTCTTCTACAGCTTCCTCGGCTACTGCATCCGTAGTTTCTTCGCTAGCAACCTCTTCTTTCGCCGCGGCCTCTTGAGCCATCTCTGCAGCTGCTTCTGATGCTTTTTGTTGAGTCTGTTTTTTAACTTCTTTTTCCTCAGCTAAAAGACTTGCACGAACCTGCTCTTTTCGAGTAGTTTCGGTTTCTTTTTTAGATGCTCTATTTGCGCTCCACTCTGCTAAAGCAGCTTCGATCTCCGCCTCACTTTTGCCCCACATTTGTAAGTGGCGCTTGTATAAGAACCCTTCGTTACGAAGAATTTTTTGAACGGCATCGGTTGGCTTAGCACCGTTATCTAACCAATAAGCAATACGCGCTTCGTTGAGAACGGTTTCTTTTTTTTCGGTTACCCCATCGAAGCGGCCAACTTGCTCTATAATACGCCCATCTCTGGGAGAACGGCTATCGGCAACCACAATATGGTAGATAGGGCGACGAATCCGCCCTTTGCGTTGTAGTCTAATTTTAATCAATGATTTATCCTCAGTTGAGTTTTTGTTTAATGCTTTTTATCGCCCAAAGGGCATGTTTTTAAGTCCTTGAAGTGCACGTCCGGCTTTACCCATTTTGGACATGGTTTTCATCATTTTCTTCATCTGGTCGAACTGCTTAATCAGGTCGTTTATTTCACGAACAGTTCTACCGGAACCCTGGGCAATTCTTCTACGGCGCGAGCCATTTAAGATTTCAGGATTCCGCCGCTCCTCCGGCGTCATAGAATAGATAATAGACTCAACGGGCTTAAAAGCATCATCATTGATTTCTGCATTTTCTATTGCTTTGCTGGCGCCGGGGATCATTTTGACGAGATCTCCTAGATCTCCCATCTTTTTGACTTTTTGAATTTGATCGAGAAAATCTTCCAAATCGAATTTGTCGGACCGGATTTTCTTTTGAAGCTTTTGAGCTTCTTGTTCATCAAATTCCCGTTGAGCGCGCTCTACTAAAGAGACGACGTCTCCCATGCCCAAAATACGTTGGGCCATTCGATCTGGGAAGAAGGGGCTCAAAGCATCTAGCTTTTCCCCAGTACCTACAAACTTGATGGGTTTGTTCACTACAGATTTTATGGAGAGAGCAGCCCCTCCACGAGTGTCGCCATCTAATTTTGTAAGTACTACGCCATCATAGTTAATGCGCTCATTGAACTCTTTTGCAGTATTAACAGCATCTTGACCCGTCATTGAATCTACTACGAATAGTATCTCAGAGGGGTTGATTTGTTTTTTTATTTCTGCAACTTCGTTCATCATCTCTTCGTCTACATGCAGTCTACCGGCGGTATCTATAATTACGGTATCCATTGCAAGACTTCGGGCCATGGTTACAGCCTCTTTTGCAACACGTACCGCATCTTTTTGCTCGATGGAATACACGGGGACGTCCACTTGGGAACCAAGTGTTTTTAGTTGGTTTACGGCAGCAGGGCGATAAACATCGGCGGCAGCAAGAAGCGGATTCCTTTTATGCTCCTGCTTAAGATATCTGGCTAACTTACCCGCGAAGGTAGTTTTACCAGAACCTTGTAATCCAGCTATGAGAATGACGGTTGGAGGTGTATCGGAAAATTTTATCTCGGATGGGTTACCCCCAAAAGTATCTACCAATTCATCATAGACAATCTTGGTAAATTGTTGACCGGGGTTAACACTGGTTAACACATCCGATCCGAGTACTTTATCCTTAATCTCCGCTGTAAAGCTACGGGCCACGTCGTAATTAACATCAGCATCCAACAAGGCACGACGAATCTCACGAACCGTCTCGGCAATATTTACCTCGGTAATTCGCGATTCGCCTTTCAGGCTTTGAAAAGCTTTATCTAAATTGGATGATAATTGTTCAAACATGGTTTAACAGGATTGTCCCGCTTGCTTTAGAGCCTACAAAAATAAGGGAATATTATGGGCTTATCAACACTAATGTGGATAATTATTAAAATAAGTAGAGTCTTGTTTTCTCATTCTTTTTTAAGGGAAACAGTGGTATTTTAAAACAAACAATCATTAATAGTTTATGAGTATGGAAGGCTACGGCTTATTAAAAGGTAAAAAAGGAATAATATTTGGCGCGCTTGATGACCGCAGTATTGCGTGGAGGATTGCGTTGGCATGTAAAAGGGAAGGTGCTGAGTTTGTTTTATCAAACGCCCCAATTGCGCTACGAATGGGTGCCCTTAACGCTCTTTCTGAAGAAACAGGAGCCCCAATAATCCCTTGTGATGTTACCAAAGACGATGAAATAGAAGCGTTAGTAGACCAGACCAAAGAGCATTTTGGAGGCGGTGTAGACTTCGTATTACATGCTATTGGAATGTCTCCAAATATTAGAAAGAAGAAAGAATACACTGATTTAAATTACCACTGGTATCAGCAATCGCTCGACATATCAGCTATATCTCTTCATAGAATCTTGCACCACGCTGATGCAAAAGGGGCACTAAATGATGGTGGATCGGTTATAGCGCTATCATACATAGGCGCCCAGCGTATTTTTAGCAAGTATTCCGACATGAATGACGCCAAAGCCCTGCTTGAAAGCATTGCCAGAAATTATGGTAGCCGCTTGGCAAAACGAGGCATTCGGGTGAATACGGTATCTCAAGCGCCCACTAAAACATCTGCAGGCTCTGGGATTAAGAACTTCGATGGTATGTACACCTTTGCAGAAAAACTGTCACCGCTTGGCAATCCATCAGCCGACGAATGTGCGGATTATTGTGTGACCTTATTTTCGGATTTAACGCGAAAAGTTACCATGCAGAACTTATTCCATGATGGTGGCTTTGTGACCTCTGGTTTTAGTGAAGAACTTTTAGACGATCTCGCCAAAATTTATTCAGAGGAATAAACCTGCAAATTATTCAACATGACTGATATTATCCTTGGCATTGACCCCGGCTCCCGAGTAATGGGGTATGCGGTTCTTACCGAGGATAACGGAAAGTTAATTGCCTTACGATGCGATGTGCTTCGACTGGCCCATATCGAGCAACATTCAGATAGGCTTAATGTAATTTTTGACGAAGTTAGTAAGCTTCTGAGCTCGATTAATCCAACAAGTTGTGCGATTGAAACGCCTATCTATGGCGTTGATCCACAAGCCATGTTAAAGCTGGGGCGCGCCCAGGCAGCCGCTATTTTAGCCATTAAACAACAAAAGCGTTCGGTTGAAGAGTATTACCCCAAAGAGGTAAAAAAATCCATCACCGGGAACGGTAATGCTAGCAAGGAACAGGTGGCGTATATGTTGGATAAAATGGTGCGCTTACCCGATGAAAAACTACCCAATGATGCTACCGATGCATTGGCGGTAGCGTGGTGTCATTATATGAATATAAAAGGGGCCAAAACTAGAAAACAAACCCATCAAAATAATAAGAAGGGTGGTTGGGAAGCGTTTGTTGCCGAAAATCCAAATAGACTAAAATCATGATACGGTATTTGAAAGGAAGCGTAATAGAGAAAGAGCCTACCGGCCTAATATTAGATGTGAATGGGGTTGGTTATGGGGTTAGTTGTTCTCAATTTACATTAGAGGAAATACCTAGCGGAGAGGCTGAGTTAACCTTGTTGGTTTATCATCACATAACCGATAGCGATCAACGGTTGTTTGGTTTTATTAATGCCGCTGAAAAGACCCTATTCGAGCAACTAATAACGGTAAAAGGCGTGGGTCCAAAACTCGCGTTAACTATCGTGAGCGGAATGCCCGTTGAACAAATCATGGGGGCTATTATTGATCGGCAAGCGGGCTTATTGTCCAAAATACCCGGCATCGGAAAAAAATCTGCGGAACGAATCATTCTTGAACTTAAAGAAAAGGTAGAGGCGACGGCCGCAGAACAAGGGCACAAACAGGATGGTTCAACCCGAGAAAGAACAGGCCGCTCTGAAGAGGCTATACAGGCGCTCTTGTCTCTAGGCTTTAAAGCAAAAGAGGCCGAAATGGCCGTTCAACAGGCGATTAGCGCGGATGAGTCGGCAGGAAATGATATAGCTGGGTTAATAAAAACCGCCCTTCGCCTACTTAAAGGTTGAGGGGCTTAACAATTTCTTCATTTCCAATTTGCTTAAGAGTATGGTAACATTAACTTAAAAGTGTAATCAAAACTCCACATCTGAGAACCGTGTCTAAACAAACCATTTTAGTTGTTGACGATGAAACCGATTTGCTCGACTTAATTGAGTATAATTTGCACAAAGAAGGCTTTAACGTTTTAAAGGCTGAAGACGGGGAAGAGGGAATAAAGGTGGCCAAAGAGCATCGCCCGGACCTTATATTGCTCGACATCATGATGCCAAAAATGGATGGGCTTGAGGCGGTAGAGATCATGAGGCAAGATGAGGATCTTAAAAAAACCCCCATCATTTTTTTAACGGCTAGAAGTGACGAGAAAACAGAAATTGACGGGCTGAACAAAGGGGGAGACGATTACATCACAAAGCCGATAAGCACAACCAAGCTTGTTTCGAGAATTAAGGCAGTGCTTCGGCGGTTCGAGGACACGGATAAAGCAACTAATAAATTGGTAGTGCATGACTTGGAAATTGATAAGGACCGTTACATTGTGCTTCAGGGTGGAAATGAGTTTCAGCTGCCTAGAAAAGAATTCGAGTTATTGTTCTATTTAGCTAGCAGAAAAGGGAGGGTTTTAGACCGTCAAAAGCTACTAAACAAGGTGTGGGGAGATAATATTTATGTGGTAGATCGGACCGTGGATGTACATGTTCGAAAAATACGGGAAAAACTAGGCGACCATTACATTGAAACGGTAAAGGGGGTCGGATACCGATTCAAAGAATGAGCCGGGATAAAAAGAAGATAAGACTGTATAAATTAGGCCTGAGAAAAGCTTTATATGTATCCCTTGTTTTAGGGGGTGTCTTTTGGGCCCTTGTCTTCTTGGTGTTAAAAGCGGAAACCCCAGACGCCATTGTTTCAACCCTTTTGTTTGTTTTTGCTACCGCGATAACGGTTTATCTTATCGAATACAATACAGATTATCAGCGGATACAAGTTTTAGAGAGGTTGTCTAAGAACATATCAAAAAAACGATTCGAAGATATTGATGACCACAGAAGTGGAAGTAATGATGAGTTAGATTATGTTATAAAGAAGGCCATACAGTCGAACCGAACCGTGGAACGAGAGATACAGAGGCTTAATAAAATCGAGAATTATAGAAAAGAGTTTATTGGAGACATTTCTCACGAACTGAAAACCCCCATATTTGCTATTCAGGGTTTTGTGGAGACGCTCTTAAATGGGGCGCTTGAAGACGAGTCGGTAAATCGGAAGTTTTTACAAAAAGCGATGAGAAATGTTAACCGGCTTATTTTTTTAACCAAGGACTTAATGGAAATCTCCAAACTTGAAACGGGGGAGCTTAAGTCCGAGCCAGAAAATATGTACCTGTACGACATCGTACACGAAGTTGTGGAAAGCCTGCAGTATAAAGCGCAACAAGAACAAATACATTTACATGTTGGGCAAATAGACCGCAATCTTTCTGTTAAAGCGGATAAAAATCAACTCCGTCAGGTGCTCATAAATCTTGTTGAAAACGGGATTAAGTATAACTCCCCAAATGGAAACGTTAATGTTTTTGTGACGCCCGCTAAATCACAAAGTAGGGTAGTGGTCACTATAGAAGATACCGGAATAGGAATTGACGAAGCAGACATACCGAGGGTAACCGAACGCTTTTTTCGGGTTGAAAAGTCTCGATCTAGAGAACGAGGTGGTACAGGGCTTGGGTTGTCTATCGTTAAGCATATTATAGAGGCTCATGGGGAAACGCTTCGTATTAAAAGCGAGCCAAACAAAGGGTCTAAGTTTAGTTTCAGCTTAACAAAAAGCGAACAACCCGAAACGGTTGAGCAGAAATAACACCCGGCTTTTTTAAAAAAATTGCTTTAGAAAGCTGTACTTTAAAAAGAAAAACTATGGTACATGCTGTAATAATGGCGGGCGGTTCAGGAACTAGGTTTTGGCCCATGAGTACTCGTTCCAATCCTAAGCAATTTCATCGACTATTCGGCTCGGGAACGATGCTTCAAAATACAGCCAAAAGGATAGAGTCCATTATTTCGCAGGATCGATTAATGGTGGTAACGAATGAGCGATACTGCGATGTGGTTGCAGAGCAACTACCAAAAATACCAACCAACCAGATTATTGGCGAGCCGGTTGCAAAAAACACAGCTCCCTGCGTTGCTATCGCCGCCGCTCTTTTACACCACAAAGATCCGGACGCCACTATGGTTGTGTTACCAGCCGACCACCACATCACCGATGAAGAGGGGTTTATTGCCATTCTTGAACAGGCCATTGAGGCCGCAGAAAAAGAGGAGGTTTTGGTAACTATTGGCATCACGCCAAGCTTTCCTGAAACGGGATTTGGCTACATTGAGTCGGAGAAGGGGGCGATGGAATCTTTGGCTCGAAAAGTCTTGGCCTTTAAAGAAAAACCAGACCTGGCAACAGCGGAAAAGTTTTTGGCTAGTGGTAACTACTATTGGAATAGTGGAATGTTTGTGTGGAAGGCATCAACCGTTTTGAAAGCGATAGCACAGCATTTACCCGGGATGTATGAATTGCTGGAACAGGTAAAGCCCGAGTTTGGAACCAGCATGGAGCCACTTGCCATCAAAGATTTTTATATGGACACCGAAAGCATCTCAATAGATTATGGTATTATGGAATCCTCTGAAAACGTATTGGTGGTTCCCGGAGACTTTGGCTGGAACGATGTTGGTAGTTGGTCGGCGGTCTATGAATTAACAGATAAAGATACGTCCGGGAATGCGCTCCAAAGTATATATCACACCGTTGCAGGCTCGAGTAATAACCTGCTTATGTCTAGTGGAGAAAAGATGATTGCGCTGGTGGGAATGGAAAATACCGCGGTTATTGAAACAGAGGACTCTATTTTAATCTGCAATTT
>CAKZLH010000271.1 GCA_937125285.1 uncultured Balneolaceae bacterium
TGTGGGCCCAGAGGGACTTGAACCCCCGACCAATCGATTATGAGTCGACTGCTCTAACCAACTGAGCTATGGGCCCGACTCGAATAGGGCACAAAAATACGAAGCATTACAACTAGAAAAAAATAATTGTTAACCAATCATTTCTTTTTGTTGACTTCTTGGAATTAGAATCAATTGCCCCTTCTCATCAAGGTACCCTTGATCACCTGTATCATACCATTCATTCACGATGGCTGTAGGTGAAAGTACTTCAATTGTAGATGGTGCATCAACGGTGCCCGAACACCTGATATTAACTCCGCGAATTGGATTCCCTTGACAGTATTCCTCATCTTTTAATAGCAGCCGAACGGATTCTCTTTTGTACACGCAGATCAACCCACCAGCTTCTGTTTGTCCATACCCTTGCATAGTAGTTCGACAGTGACGACCCAACTTTTCGTAATCGTTCTTACTCATTGGTTGCCCTCCAAACACCACTACTTCAACCCACCACTGATGATTATACATCTTACTCAAGGCGGATGGTACTGTAAACAAATAGTTCGGTTTGATGCGTTGTATTGCCGCTATCCAATCAGCTTCTTCCCCTCTTCTGGTAACAAGGAAGTCATAGTGCGCACCAAGATCCTCTGCCATAAATGCCCAAGTGATGCCGGCTACATGCCAAGGTAAGGCCATAAACAATAACTTATCATCGGCCTTTAGCTCAAATGCCTCAGCACTAACTTTGGCATTTTGCACCAAATGATCTCGTCTATTCCATAGACACTTAGCGTGATTCGTCGTTCCTGATGAAAAAATTCCCACCATAGGGCTCGGTGATGAATTCTCCCCAGAATTAGTTCGTATCCCCATGTGATAATCTTGATTCAACACTACTTCCTTTAACCCAAGAAGATCTAAACACTCCCATTGACGCTCAGCATCCCAACCATAAAACTCTTCTACTTTGGTGCTACCCTCTGTACCACTTAAAAAAAACTCTCTACTCAGCAACTTATTTTTGACATCAGAATCATTCACTCGAGCCGTAATTAGTTTTTCTGGGATTAACACCACCGAATCGCGGGTCCATCGTAGATGCCGAATAATTTCTTTGGCAGGCAAACGAAGATCAATTATATGTGGAACCATAGGGATCACTTAAGTAACTTTGGATTGATCATTTTCAACCCGATTTATTTAAAAAAATAACCATGCTCACAAAACGAATCATTCCATGCCTAGACATAAAAGATGGGCGAACGGTTAAAGGAATTAATTTTGTCGGGTTGAAGGATGCCGGGGACCCAGTAGAACTAGCCAGGCGTTACAGCGATGAAGGAGCCGATGAATTGGTTTTTTTAGACATCTCTGCGACTCAGGAAAAAAGAAAAACCCTGGTTGAACTCGTTCAGCATATCGCTGCTGAGATCAATATTCCATTTACCGTAGGTGGGGGCATCAAGAGTATCGATGAAATAGAAGCCTTATTGAAGGCAGGTGCTGATAAAGTCTCATTAAATAGTAGTATTGTGGCTAATCCAAATCTAATCAATGAAGGAGCTTTAGCTTTTGGGTCACAAGCAATCGTCGCCGCTATAGATGCTAAATCGTCAGGCAATCATTGGGAGGTTTTTACCCATGGAGGCACCAAAGGAACTGGCATAGATGCCATTAAATGGGCTATACAATGCGAAGAAAATGGGGCTGGGGAATTACTGGTAACCTCTATGGATAGAGATGGCACAAAATCGGGTTTCGATAACCAACTGTTAATGCAATTACATGAACATACCCAGATACCTCTGATTGCAAGCGGTGGAGCGGGAACCATAGAGCATTGCTTAGATGCCATATTGGTTGGTAAGGCCGATGCGGTACTCGCAGCGAGTATTTTTCATTTTCGAGAAATTGAAATACCGGAACTCAAGCAAAAAATGAAAAAGGCGGGTATTTCAACCCGTATTACTTAGTAAATTCCCGTTTATTTTAAATATTTTTTATTTAGTGAAAAAAGCAATAAATCCTAAATAAGTTATGGAAGCGTTTTCCTGTGAAAGCGCTTTTCTCTGGATGTTTTTGAGATTATTGCAGTTAGGTAAAATTGGAACTACTTGCTTTCGTTCTCTGTTACCTAATAAACTTAGTTTTAAGCCATTTTTTTGATTACCACTTGGTTTGACAAACTTATTTTTTTTACGGTATTTATGTCTCTAGGTGTAGTTTTTAAGGTCAGAAAACAATAGCTACTCTACCCTATCTCGTCGATAGATTCTCATTTAACAAATCATGTATTGTATGGAAAAACCTGCATTTACTTATACCGGTCCAGAACACTCGGCATGTGGCGTTGGATTCATTGTAAGCCGTAAAGATGTGTACTCCCACGATCATCTCAAGCAGGGCTTACATGCTCTTCGCTGCGTTGAGCACCGTGGAGCTTGCGCCGCTGATGGACTCACTGGCGATGGTGCGGGTATTATGACGGATATTCCATTCGATATGCTGGGTTATGAAAAAGATACCGTAGCAGTAGCATTTCTTTTCCTCACTAGAACGAGAACCCGACGATTAAAAGCACTAAAGATCTTCGAGCAGACCTTTGCATCCTTTGGCTTGGATGTATTGGAATACCGAGATGTGCCCGTGAACCCAGAAAACTTAGGCGAAAGCGCTCTTGAAAGTGTACCCGTCATGGTTCAGGCGTTCATCAAGCGGCCTGAACGTGCCAAATCGATGCTTTCTTTCGATAAACGATTGTATACGGCAAAACAACTCACCAAA
This sequence comes from uncultured Balneolaceae bacterium, assembly GCA_937125285.1. Lineage (GTDB taxonomy): Bacteria > Bacteroidota > Rhodothermia > Balneolales > Balneolaceae > UBA1275. Next base: position 2,770 of record CAKZLH010000271.1, read on the forward strand.
AACAAACTCTTCGAATCAGAACTCGAAGACTCCCTTTTCTTCACTTCACTCTCCGCTAAAACAATTGTTTATAAAGCATTAACACAATCAAAAGCACTGGACGATTTCTATTTGGACCTCAAAAATCCAAGCTATGAAACTCGTTTTTGCCTATTCCATCGGCGATTTAGCACCAACACTACTACCTCTTGGGACAAAGCTCAACCGTTTCGACTGATTGGTCACAATGGTGAAATCAACACCATTGCGGGTAATCGATCTTGGGCTAAATCTCGTGAAAAAATGATTGGTGCCGAACGCAATGAGATTCTAACTCGGGATGGCATTAGTGACTCGGGTAGTCTCAATGAAATGGTTGAGGCCCTTCGTTATCGAAGTAGTATCCCAAATGTTGAGGATATCTTAGCCATCTGTATGCCTCCAGCAAATCATGAAAACAATTTCTACAAGTTTTGGAGTCGTGCCATGGAACCATGGGATGGCCCTGCGCTAATCACCTACGCTAACGGATATACCATAGGAGCTCGACTCGACCGGAATGGTTTCCGCCCCTGCCGCTGGGCACGCACCGAAGATCATTTCTACCTGTCTTCCGAAGCAGGCACCTTTGACATAGCTCCCGAAACCATAGATGCCAAAGGTACCCTATTTGCGGGCAGAGGAGTAACCGTAGATTTATCTAATGGGAATGTACTATTCAGAGATCCTTCTCATTCAAGAGATAATTATGACGCTCCCTTCGACCCAAGAGTAGAAAAAATTCCAAATAAAATTGAGGACATCAAAGAACGTTTCGACGATAAAAAAGGTGTTTTTAGCTTTACGGATGACGACCTAAGCAAGGTAATTTACCCAATGGCCGAAAGCGG
>CAKZLH010000272.1 GCA_937125285.1 uncultured Balneolaceae bacterium
CCCTCTGGGATGTATTACTATCGTTTGACGGATGGTATAAATAATACCTCCTACACACGTCGGATGACATTGATAAAATAAGCGCTAATACACATGCGGATTCAAGAGGTAGAATTATTTCATTTTCGTAATCATCATCACACGAAAGTGACTTGGGCTCCTCATATCAACGTGATTATAGGCCCTAACGGCGCGGGTAAAACCTCGGTTATAGATGCGATTCACTATCTCTGTATGAGTCGAAGTTTTGTAACCTCATCGGATACTCATGTGGTGAAGCAGGACACCAAATCTTTCTTGTTGAAAGGCCGATTTTTGGGACAGATTAGGGCTGAATTTGAGTTATCGTTAAGCTATTCGAGAGGTGAGGGGAAAAAGATTTTTGTGAATGAAGGACCGTTAGAAAAACTTTCCGATTTAATTGGAATGGTACCTGTGGTGGTCTTAAGCCCTCAAGATCAAGAACTCACAAAAGGCGGCCCTGTAGAGCGTAGAGCCTTCATAGATGCCTTTATCTCGCAATTATCCAATCGCTATTTGCGTGATTTATTAGAATATCGACAGATTCGACGTCAGCGAAATAAATTACTTCAACAATATGCTGAAGGAGGTTCGTATCGCTTAGATAAGAATACCATGCTAAGTTATCTAGAACCATGGAATGAACAGATGATTCGTGTTGGCAGTCGAATCATCAACAAGAGAGCGCAATTGGTAGAGCAGTTACAAGAAGTTATTGGTCCTATATTTAAGAATATTTCGGGTCTGAATTTGCATACTCGACTTGAATATGATGCGTTGGTAGCTGTTGATCCTCATTCCGCCGAGCAGGATCGTATTCATTCCATAGAAACGGCTTACCGGGAATCCTTAGAAGAGAATTTTGTACGGGAATTAGACCGAGGGCAAAGTTTGGTAGGACCCCATCGAGATGAAATCGTGTTCTATTTGGAAGAGGTAGAACTACGACGCTACGGTTCTCAGGGGCAGCATCGGCTATTTGCATTAGCGTTGAAGTTGGCTCAATTAGACATTTATACCAATGAATTGGAGGATGCTCCACTACTTATGTTGGATGATGTTTTTGGAGATTTGGATGGAGAACGCGTGAGTAAATTACTGGAACATCTGAAATCACACCAAGGACAAACCTTTATCACGGCCGCACACCCGATTTCCTTTGGGGATTATGTAGATTTTTCGAGTAACGATCATCTGCGTTTAACCATTGAAAGTGGTACTATTAAAGAAGACACCACAAGCTAAACTAGACGGCTGCTTTTTCGAAATGTTTTACTGGCTTACGTGACTATGCGTTTAGACAAACCCAAATTACTTTCCGACGCCCTCAAGCAATTCTTAGATCGCTATCCTCATCAAAAAAAGTTGCGGCAGGGTATGGTGCGGGCCCAATGGGCAGAAGTGGTGGGTCCTAAAATAGCAGAACAGACCAAAGAGATCTATTTCCAGGGCAACACACTTGTATGTATTGTGCCCAATGCCGTATGGCGGCACGAAATTAATGCGAATAGATTTCAGATTATGCAGCGTTTAAATGAGGCTATTGATCATAAAGTGGTTCACGAGCTCCGGGTTAGTGCCTATTAGTCGAAACATTTGGGAAGTCCAGCTTGGGTAATGCACGGGTTCTTCTTGGATTCTCTAAGGGTTGTAAAAGCCCTTGTCCCCGAGTATATTTGATGAACACTTGGCATTGCTTTCGACGATTGCTGGGTTGTTTTTTTAAAATTGACGGGCTTTGCTTTTGACGACAGCATTGACTGCTTTTAACATTCATTATGAATAAGACCTCAAAAAATATCATCAGCCGCTTATTCAGCCCTTTTATAAGGGTAGTGAAAGCTATCGACAGTGCACTTATTGGATTGAGAAAAGATAACGAAGAAGAATATACTTCCAGGGAAGAGAAAATTACGGTCTTTGTGGTCTCCTATATACTCGCTATGATTTTATGGATGGTGGTTAATCTCAACGGATCCTACAGTATCAATGTGGATGTTCCACTAGCCGTAGGAACGGTTCCACAGGGCATGGCCCTTGTTGAGGCTATACCAGAAGCGGTTCAAGCCGAAATAAATGGAGAGGGATGGAAGCTCATAAGTTTAAAAAGTAACCCTCCGGCCGTTCCGGTAGATATCACATCGGGTGAAATTGATGTCTTTAGCCAAGTTCGTCAGCGGTTTGCTCCGGAACAAGATGTTTCGGTGATCGATGTTACTCCCGTGAGATTGCGTTTAGCCTTGGAGCCAAGTATCCGCAAAAAACTTCCCCTTCGCTGGACACCAACCATACAGTATGCCGATCGATATGGGCGTATGGGAGAGGGAGTGCTTGAGCCCGATAGTATCTGGGTGATGGGTGCGGAATCAAAAATTAGAGATTTAGATGAATGGATTATTCAAAGTCCATCCACCTATGAACAAGTCCGATCAAATCTGGCAATCGATCTACCCATTACGGTAGAAGACCCTTCTATTTCAGTAGATTTAGAGCAAGTGCAATACACCGAAGAAGTCGCTGAATTTACAGAAGGAGAGTTGGTTTTGGTTCTGCGAACCAGAAATATACCACGAGGCCAACGCTTCAATTTTTCACCATCAACCATTACGGTGCAGTACCGTGTGCCCATTGATCAATACGCAAAGGCACAAGAATCACGTACTTTTGAGGCCTATATAGATTATCGAGATATTCGTGGAAATACGACCGGGGTCGTTCAACCAACCATCGAGTTACTCACCCAAGACTTAAGTATCGAGCTCAAAAGTTTTCGCCCTCAAGCCGTAAGTTATTTCAGCGTTATTAACGAGTAATCAATTGCTCGCGGAAGGGCTCCATTACTTCGTCCACACTTCGATGTCCCGGGGCGAATGAAAGTAGATGCATAAGCACCTCATCTACCAATGCGTCTGGACAAGAAGCCCCAGAGGTGAGCGCAATCTTCAAGGGTTTTGTGGCCTTATCCATGCCATGGTTACTGGTGAGAAGTTCTTTTTTCCACTGGTTGAAATGGCGGACTTCCGATTGGCCCAAAAATTCTTGCGCATCTCTAATGTGATAGGTTGGGAAGGCATGTTCCAGTATTTCAACCAAATGCATAGTATTGGAAGAATTATATCCCCCTACCACAAAGGCTAGATCCGCATCAGTTTCTGCCAATGCGAGGGTGGCGGACTGATTTTCATTGGTGGCATAACACAGGGTGTCGCTGGTATCTGCAAAATGCTGCTGCAGCTCAGAATCCCCAAACAATTCAATAGTCGCTTGTTTCAGAATCTCCATAACTTCTTGAGTTTCTGTAGCCAGCATAGTGGTTTGATTTATAACCCCAAATCGTTGCAAATCTTCTTTGGGATTAAATCCTTTGGTCGCCTTGTGTCCAAAGATCGATTCAAATTCTTCTTGAGATCGTTTTCCCAGCATACAGTCTGCCAGAATGTGGGCTTCTTCTGGATTCAACACAACAACGACATTGGAATGAGTGGCACTGTGAGAAAAAGTAGCCCGTGTTTCTTCGTGCTCATGCTTTCCGTGAACCACAAGGGTATAATCTTTCTTGCCAAGTTGCGCGCCCCGTTTCCATACTTTCTCTACAAAGGGACAGGTCGTGTTGAAGGCATAGGGATCGATACCGCGAGCTTTCAGTCGATCTTCGAGTTCAACCGTGGTTCCAAAGGCGGGCACTATTACAATATCATCCGCATTTAAAGATTCAATCGGAATGCGCTCAGACCCATCGGTATTCTGTAGAAACTTCATACCCCTTCGCAAAAGATCCTCATTCACCGTAGGATTGTGAATCATTTCACTAAGTAGATAGATATTTCGATCAGGGTGTTCGTTAAGCGCTTTATAAGCGATATCAATGGCATTCTCAACCCCATAACAAAAGCCGAAAAATCTGGGAATTAAGAATTGAACGGTGCCAAAATCTAAACAGGTAGGAGTGAGATCCTTCTTCGATGGATCTAGAATTTTAGTGGCTTCCTTCACCTGACGAATAATGGGTGAACGGTAGTGATCGGGAATATCGAAACTTTTACGAGCCATAGTTGAGGGTAGAATTAGAACACTATAAGATACATAAAACGAGTAAATACTTAGGGCAGTTCCATTTTGTTTGGTAACATTTTATGCCTAGTTTAATTGTGGTCATTATGACCATGCTACCATACATCCTCTAAAATAAAAGGCGACCTATCTACAATAATATCTATAAGACCCTGGGGATGCTGTGCGTATTCGCGGTCTACTCATTAACCCCTTCTTTTTCTCTTAATGCGCAAACCATCACGCAAGGAGCCGGCAGTTATACTTTAAATCTACCATCGGGTGCGGTTGGCCCACAGGATTTTACAGGTAAAAATATCCTACCCAAAGTATCGGATTCTTTCGATAAACGGGTCCAAACCAACGATTTTTGGAGCAGTCTTATTTTCCCATTTTTTGGAAATCAACACTCGGGGAAGCTTTTTGCTCATCCCTTAGCCATGCAGGCCAACAATAAAGGTTTGGAAATGGGATACACCACTCAGCATATTTTTGCAGCTGCGGATTATCTCTACCCTTACGCTGGGCAATTAACCGTAGGAGTTTTCGGGTTGAATGCACCCCGAACAACCACCTTAGATTATACCGATTGGACCGTGACAGCAGAATGGGAGGACGGCACTCGCCGCCTAGAAGCCACGCTTGGGCACGGCATGCCCTTTGTTTATTTCAAGGTTCAGGGTGGAGATGCCGCGATAAACTTTAGTAGGTCTCCCAGCGTATGGTTCAACCAGAATGAGGTCTTAGGAGTTACAGTGGATGGTCGCCACTACGGGATTTTTGCCCCCACAGGTTCGAACTGGGAAACAGGAAGCAGTTTTCGCTCTGCTCTTAATGGAAAAGAGTATTTATCGGTTGCCTTACTTCCTGATAACAGCCCTGAAACTCTAGAGACTTTTCGAAAACGAGCCTATGCCTTCGTGGTTGATTCAAAAGTGGATTGGCAGTACGACGAAGCCACTTCTCAGGTGTTAAGCACCTATAGTTACGAGACGGTACTCATGGATTCGGCCGAGGGGCTGTTTAACGAGACTATTTCGGCACTATATAGGCATCAGTGGCTTTATGCGAACGAAGAATTGAGCGCCTTTCGCTATGCTTCCCCCAACGGAGATATGAAAGTTCGAATCGGGAATCAGTTTACTACTAGTTTGGCCTTTCAAGGAGTGCTTCCAACTCTGCCAAATGAAGGAGACTATAATCCTGACCGTTTGAAAGCATTGGTCGCTGAGGCGGCAAAAGGAAACCTTGGGGTAGGGCCTACTTACGAAAACGGAAAGTATATGGCGCGTTTTGCCAATTTGGTTCATATAGCCGATCAACTCGGGATGCAGGAGGAGCGGGATTACTTCCTTAGTTCTCTAAAAAATCGATTGGAAGAATGGTTTACCGCAGGTGGCTCACAGCAGTATATGTACAATGATGCATGGGATGTGCTTACCGGATATCCATCGGGATATGGAGCGGATAACCAAATAAATGACCATCATTTTCATACATCGTATGCTATTGCGAGTGCCGCCACCATTGCACAATATGATTCTGCATGGGCTTCGCAAGAGCAGTGGGGTGCCATGGTGAATATGCTCATACGAGATGCTAATAATTGGATGCGAGACGACGAGATGTTTCCATTCCTTCGGTCGCATGATATTTATGCCGGGCATTCTTGGGCGGCAGGGCATGGCGATTTTGCCGAGGGTAATAATCAGGAATCTAGTTCTGAATCTATGAATTTTGCATCGGCTGTAATTCTTTGGGGCGAACAGACCGGACAAGAGGCCATACGTGATATGGGGATTTTTCTCTATGCCACGGAAACCACAGCGGTAGAGCAGTATTGGTTCGATGTTGATGATGAGGTTTTTCCAGAAGATTATCCTCATGTAGCTATTGCTATGGTTTGGGGAGCCAAAGGAGTGCATTCCACTTGGTTTGGAGGCGAACCGGAATTCATACATGGCATTAATTTACTGCCTATTACCAGTGGTTCTTTGTACTTAGGTCTCAATCCCGATCATATTTTAGCCAATTATGCCGAAGTGGTTCGAGAGCGGAATGGAGAGCCCGAAATCTGGAAGGACATTTTTTGGCAGTACTTAGCGATGGCCGATGCGAATCGTGCTCTAGGTTTATATCTTGCGGATCCTGATTATGAGCCATTTGATGGGGAGTCACGGGCTCATACCATGCATTGGTTATATAATTTCAAGCGCTTGGGTCAGGTAGATGCCTCAGTAACCGCCGATATACCGACTTATGCGGTATTTAAGAAGGGTGAGGATCGAAGCTATGTGGCCTACAATGCCGCTTCAACCGAGCGATTGGTTCAATTTTCGGATGGATACAGTATGACGGTTCCCGCAGGTGAGACCAAAACCGAATTTACCAATCCAGCAAACCCCAATGCCCCTGTTATTCTCTTGAATGCTGATAAGACCCGAGGAAAATCTCCACTTAAGGTTGAATTCAAGGCTTCTGATAGTTTTGATCGGAACGAATTAGCACTCAGCTTTAACTGGGTGTTTGATTCTTTAGCGACTTCAACGGCTCCAGATACTACGGTCGTATTTACCGAAGCGGGTAGTTATAGGGTGTCACTTAATGTGCGAAACTCAGATGGTCTTGTTAGCTCCGATAGTGTAGAAATTGAAGTGCTTCCGAATGGTACGCCTTATAGTGGCCGTCCTATTACAGTGCCAGCTACCATTGAGGCCGAGCACTATGATGTGGGAGGAGAGGGAATCGCCTATCATGATGTAGATGCCAACAATCAGTTCTATCGCTCTGGCGAAGGGGTTGACCTGAGTGGTGATGGGGGTCAGGTACATGTGTATTGGATTGTGGCCGGTGAGTGGATCGAGTATACCTTTGAGGTTGCCGAATCAGGTACCTATCAGTTTACTCCCTATGTGGCCACCGTTCCGGGCTTTGGAAACTTTCGCTTATTCATCGACAATGAAGACATAAGTGGTAAAAAAGAGGTGAAAGGGACCGGTAGTTTCATTAATTGGAAAACCATATCCATAGCGCCCACTTATTTGGAAAAAGGCACACATATCATGCGATATGAATTTGATACAGATACCGACTCAGAGAAAAAGAATTGGCTCTTTAGCTTGGACAAGACCGTGGTTACCCAAGTTAGTGGGAGTTCAACTGAAGAATTATCCGAAGCACCGCAGCAGCTGGCTTTAATGCAAAACTACCCGAATCC
>CAKZLH010000273.1 GCA_937125285.1 uncultured Balneolaceae bacterium
GACGATGGGAAGCCCTCAAGTGTTCAGAAAAATGTGGTGTATTCTAAGTTTCCTATCCTATCGGAACGAACGAAACTACACGAAACCGAGCGGGCACGACCTATTTTAGAAGTTTGGATAGATATTGAGGGTAGTGACTTGGCTGTTTTTGTGAATCATTGGAAATCCGGTGCGGGCAGTGCTTCTATGGAGGAAATTAGGGTGCAAAACGCCCAAGTCTTAGCGAAACGTATTCAAGAGTTAGCTTCAGAAAAGCAACCCTATGATATGGTACTTGCGGGAGACTTTAATTCCGATTACAATCAAAAAACACGCTACTCTTTCTCAACTACGGGTCTTCAAGATGTGTTAGAGGTTAAAGGGGATGAGGCTCTAATGCTTGAAACGGCACGCCAAGGAACCCTGGATTGGTACAACCTTTGGTACGAATGGCCTCTTGAGAAACGTGGTTCCGATATTTACAGAGGATATTGGGGTACTCTAATGCAAATAATTGTGTCTAATACCCTGTATGACAACCAAGGACTTAGCTATGTGGACCAAAGCTTTCGAGTAGATGATTTTGGCTTTAATACCTATTCTGGTTCTGGAACGCCAAAACGATGGTCATTTTATGGACAGGGAACAGGCTATTCGGATCATTTACCTCTTTCTATCCGGTTGAAAAAGGCCACAGATTATTTTCAGGGTCCTTTTTCGGTTAATGACGATGATGAGTGGGAAGCGATTCCCGTACGTTATAATCGGCCAACGGAGCGATATGGTATCGAAGCATTTACGACGGGTGAGGCTTGGACTAAACCCGAATTTTACGATACTTATTTTGAACTTGAAGCATCGCTTGCCGAGGATGGCGATGTTATAGTAGAAGGACAAAAAATAGATGTTTATGCACCATCTTTTAATTTCACTCAGAAGGCGGAAGAGTGGCTTAAACAGCATTCCTCACAGATTCGGATGGTCGAATTCGCATCCAGAGAAAACGACGTGGAAACCATAAGCGCAATAGACATTCGATTCATAGGTAGATGGTCACAATATCGAGGCAATTGGCAATTTGTAGTCGAATCGGAATCGTTTGTGGAAATACTAGGGGAGTAATTACACCTCATGATTTTAGCCGTTGAAACCAGCTCAACCGCTTGCTCGGTAGCCCTTGAACCCAAAAAGGGAAAAAATACAATCATACATCGTTGGGTTGAGGGACGTCAGGAGCATTCTAAGCAACTATTACCCTTTATGCAGCAGTGTCTAGAAGAGGCCAGTGGAAGCTTCGAGGCCGGCTTATTGGCACTGGAGCAAGTGCTCATTAGTAATGGGCCCGGGTCGTATACAGGATTACGAATAGCCGGAAGTGCGATGCGTGGGCTATTATTTGGGCGCTCGATTCCGGTTAAAGCAGTTTCAACGCTATCTATGCTAGCGGCATCTACACTCTCTCATATAGACAACGAGTCTAATGGCGTTTTAACTACGCATTTTGAGCCTGAAATCAACGTCCTTCTAAGCCATGGGTCGGTAGCAAAATTTGGGATTCATGCCTTGATTGATGCAAGAGGTGGGTTTTATTACCATCGTGGCTTTGAATGGTCCAATAATCATACGCTCTATCCAACAACGGAAGCTAAACGAGTTAGCGCCGATGAACTAAGGCGGGATTGGGAGCACGAACCTCCAAAGATTTTATTGGGATCAGGAGCTACAGATTTTGAGCCCGAATTTGCTAATCATGGGGTGTACGTGTGGGAAGACATAAAGCGTCAGTTTCACGCTTTGAACCTACTAAAGGTTTTGCAGTTGAATATGGCAGATAGCTTAGAAGACATATCCATAGAAACACTCGAACCCTATTACTTAGGCAATAACCAAGTTAATAACACTCCCATTACCAGATAAAACCGAGCCTTGTGTCGGCGAGACAAACGGCCAAAGGGCTAGTATGTGTTACAATAAGTTTTTGCCCTATTATCGATAAGATTCAGTATTTTAAGTGATTAATTAGTTTTAGCATTATGGCTTGGTTTAAACGTAAAGACAACAATATTCAGACCTCAACTCGCAAAGAAATGCCAGAAGGGGTGTGGATTAAAGTTCCCACTACTGGTGAGATGATTCATAAGCGGGAGCTTGAGCAGCATTTATATGTTGACCCAGTAAGTAATTATCATTTCAAAATTGGGTCAAAGGAATATTTCGATCTTTTGTTCGATGGGGATATTACCCTGCTAGGGGAAGAGGTACTTCCTACCGATCCTTTGGAATTTTCTGATCGAAAAAAATACAGCGAGCGTCTTAAACAAACCCAAGATAAAACAGGACTTACCGATGCGGTGAGAATTGCAACAGGGACCATGAATGGTGTTTCCATGGTCGTTGGGTGCATGGACTTTAGTTTCATCGGTGGCAGTATGGGATCCGTTGTAGGCGAGCGTCTAGGTATTGCCATTGACTATGCTCGAGAGCAAAAGATACCGTTGGTGATTATATCTCAAACTGGAGGCGCCAGGATGATGGAAAGTGTGTTGAGTTTAATGCAAATGGCCAAAACCTCCGCTAAGTTAGCGCAACTGTCTGAAGCTGGCATTCCCTATATATCCTATATGACCAATCCAACAACTGGTGGGGTTACCGCTAGTTATGCAATGCTAGGTGATTTTAACATTGCGGAGCCGGGTGCACTCATTGGATTTGCAGGTCCACGTGTGATCCGTCAAACCATAGGTCGAGATTTACCGGATGGATTTCAAACCTCCGAGTATTTACTAGAGCACGGTTTTCTTGATTTTATTGTTTCGAGAAACGAAGCTAAAGAGACCTTGACCAAGCTATTTAATATGTTAGGATACCAAGGGAAATAATTCCTAGGTGCACCTCCCATTACATTCCTATCTATGAGATTTGCTGATTACGCAAAAATTTATGTTACCGCTGGAGCTGGAGGGCATGGATCTGCTCATTTCCGACGAGAGAAATATGTTCCCAAAGGGGGACCTGATGGAGGAGATGGTGGAAAAGGTGGAGATATTGTATTGGTGGGGAACCCCCATCTAAATACTCTTTTAGATCTACGCTACAAAAAATACATCAAAGCCAGTAAAGGAGAGCCGGGTGCTGGCAGTAGAAAAACAGGTGCTTCTGGACCGGACACTCGTTTGGAAGTTCCACTGGGTACGGTGGCCTTCAATGCAGAAACTAGAGAACGGATGGGTGAAATTACCGAGGAAGGTGAGGAGCTGATCATCGCACATGGAGGAAAAGGGGGGCTGGGTAATTGGCATTTCAAAAGTGCTACTCGACAAAGTCCAACCTACGCTCAGGATGGGGAAGAAGGCGAAGAACGCGTGGTCGAACTTGAACTTAAACTCATTGCAGATGTTGGTTTGGTGGGTTTCCCCAATGCAGGTAAAAGCACTTTATTGTCGGTCTTATCTGAAGCCAGGCCCAAGATAGCTGATTATCCATTTACTACTCTTGAACCCAATTTAGGGGTGGTTAGTTTTTCGGATTATCGAAGCTTTGTAATGGCCGACATTCCAGGAATTATTGAAGAGGCACATAAAGGCAAAGGCTTAGGTGCGCAATTTTTACGCCATATCGAACGCAATAATGTCTTGTTATTCGTATTAAGTGTAGAGTCAGATATCGAATATGAATACAAGGCACTTGAAAATGAGCTGCGTGCTTACCGAAAAGATCTGTTGGATAAACCGCGCATTATTGCCCTGTCCAAAATGGATATAAAACAAGGGTTTAAGCTAAAAAAAACCGTGCAATTTCCCGAGCACATTCCCGTTATCCCTATTTCATCAGCCACTGGATTTGGCCTAGATGATTTACGGGAAGCACTATGGAAGGGAATACATGACGCAAGAGAACAAGCAGAGCAAGCAGAGCAAGCAAAACAATCGGGGAAAGAAGACTAGTCGGAAGAATCAGAGCAAGAGTATACACCGTATTCTTGACAGCCGGCAATTTAACCAAATCACCAATAGTCAGCGAAATTTCGCCAGTCTTATAGCTCTAAGATTTGTTAAAGGCATTGGGAGGCATCGAGCGCATTGGTTATTTTCTCGGGTTGAACAACCCGCTGATATTTGGACATTTACTGATGAGCAATGGACAGAACTACTTGCGCAAGAAGAAGTCCCCCATCAAAGGATAGCCATACAAACTACACATAAAGAAGCGGTTCAAGCCTTTGATTCTTGGGATAAAGTCAAACAGATTTTAACTAATACCAAAGAAATTGGAACTGAACTTTTGCCTTTTTGGGCAGATGCATTTCAACATCAGTTATATCATATTCCGGATCCACCCCTCGTCTTGTGGGCCAAAGGTAATCTAGAACTTCTGTTTCAGCCAACCATCGCCATTGTGGGTACTCGTAGGCCAAGCTTATATGCACAACAGCAAACAAGGGCTATTACCCAAGAGTGTATAGTTCATGGCTTAACGGTGGTGAGTGGATTAGCCTTGGGTATAGATACCATTGCTCAATCCGAATGCGTACGCCAAAAAGCGCCCACTATTGCCGTATTAGGATCGGCTTTGAATTGTATTTACCCCAAACAACATCAGCGTATAGCTCAACAAATTCTGGATCAAGGTGGACTATTACTCTCCGAATATCCACCCCATACCCAAGCGGAAGCCCATCACTTTCCTGAACGGAACCGAATTATTTCGGGACTTTCAAAAGCGGTTTTGGTTATGGAATCTGGATTAAAGGGAGGAAGTATGATTACGGCAAGGCTGGCATTGGACCAGGGTAGAGAAGTATTTGTTTTACCTCACCAACGAGATAACCCCAAAGGTTTAGGTAATTTACATTTGGTTCAGGAAGGAGCCGCGCATTTATTTCTACATATGGAAAACTTGTTTGAACTCATTCCTGAGTTCTCAGTATTAGGCACTTCAATAGAATCGGTAACAGAGACCTTTACAAAATCATCCATTAAAGAAGGAACGATTCGGGCAAGCAACCTAAATAATACGGCATCAGAATTAGATGCCATTAAGAGCCACATTCTCAGCTTATTAACCACGAATAATGGAGAAAGCTCTTTATCAAAGCTGTATGAGGATATACTTTCGACTCATTCAGGATTAGCGTATAGTAAGCTTTCCATTCACCTAATGGAATTAGAAATGATTGGCTGGATTCA
>CAKZLH010000274.1 GCA_937125285.1 uncultured Balneolaceae bacterium
TTCTTTGGTCTTATAACCACAATGCTCACACCCGAATTTATATACATCACCCATAGCTAATTAATCTCCGAATCTACGGTCTATTGAGGTGCTCAACTCCCCACCGGTTAACTGATCTACCGCATCGTACAGTAGATCAAAAGGATCCACCTCTTGCCCATCCAAGACCATGGGCTCTGGATAGGCATTCATTCCCTCGGTGGACCGGTAGATGTCTCGAAACCGAATCTTCAAGCTCCACCCTCCCCCATCAATAATCCGATGATTCACATATTGCTTGTCCCACTTTTTCACCTGAATGTCGCATAAGGCCTGATAAAACCTTTCCCAATCGGCCTCCTCGGGTTGATTAATCCGCCTCCATTGTTCTTTCGGAGGAATATCACAGCATATTTCGGAACTAAATACGAATAACTCCCCATTATCCAAGTACACCCCATGCATGGCTGAGCCTGGCATGTAGCTATGGATATCAAATATGAGTTTTGATGGGAGCATTGGGTTGGTGGTTGAAGAAGTATGTTATTATTAATAGAATCAAAAATTTATTTTTACTGTTATGATTAACATTACAACACCAAACAGTTATGTTTTTCATTCAAGTCGATTACTCAATTGACTGTGTTCTGCTCTTTCAGATACTCAATAGTTGATGAGGCTATATTAAACGCTGACTCAATAGTTGAAACATCTTTTATAAAAATGGTATTCTCTGAGCCATATTTTTCTAAGACTAAATACCAGGAAGTTTGTTTACCACTAACATAGTAACCTAATTGAAATCCATCCTCAGTCTTAAATTTATTTTCGAGATAATCAGGATTTGATCTAGAATCCGTTTGAAAATCTTCTTTTAATGAGCTCAACGCTTTAATAACCTCACCTAAATCCTCCTCAGCAATAGAAGCTGTTTTAGTATCATATTGTCCGGTCTTAGATATCTGGTAAAAATATGCAATTTCTTCACCTGTAATTATTCTTCTAATTTTAGTCTCAGCTACACCATAATTTAATTTCAGATCTTGCAAATTAGAATCAATAAATTTGATTACTACGCCCGTTTTAGAAACAAAATTATCCATTTTAGTTGCTTCATCTGCAATATCCTGGCTAAAAATTAGGCTTGTGGTAAATAACATTATTAAAGACGTAAAAATGATTTTTTTCATAATTTTTTAGATTTTTTTCAATTTGAATTTTTAAGTGCGATGCAAACAATTGATAAGCAAAATACTACACAAGTATGCCATAAAGTGGCATAGTGATAAGCTATTATTTTAAGCAAAAACTCCAGCAACTATTCAATAGCTAGGATTCCAGAAAAATAAACTAGCACTCTATGCTCAAACTTGAATTTGAACATCAGAACAAGTACTCTAAACCTAGCAGCTAAGAAGGTTCAATGCCCCAAGTATAAACGCTGATGTTTCTAGCTCTAATCAACAAGGTTATGGTAAATTTTAAACACATCATAAGGACATACTTAGTACTCATCTTTATCAGCCTTTTCAGTAGCTCCCAGATTAAGGCTCAAGAATACAATTACCTCGACTATCTCAATCTGCTCATCGAACTATTCTCAGACGATGTTGTTGGGGTGGATCAGCTCAACGAGTTTTACACCATCGATTATGCAAAAAAAGGATTTATAGATTCCCTACACAATGATATGCTTTATCTCTACGATGAATT
>CAKZLH010000275.1 GCA_937125285.1 uncultured Balneolaceae bacterium
ATTTATTGAAATGGCCAATAGAATAGAAACAAATAACCCAAACAGTGCATAGCTCAAGTCTTTGAAGACCATCTTTAATACTTTCCCAAGAGGCATGCCAAGATTAATCCCTTTACCTGTTAAACTCATTCCTATTTCTCGTCCAGCAAGCAACCCTAAGAAAACCCAAGTAGTACTCATAGGCACCGTACTAACGGTCAATTTATAGGTGAGCAACAAGGCATAGATGAAGTCAATTATAGTGGCCGATCGAATATCGGTTACTCTAGATTTTTCCGTCACAATACGCTGAATTTTATCTCCTTTCAGATAAAAAAGAATACCAAGCCCTAGAAAGATAAAGCCAGCAAAACCTAGGAATTGTGAGGTATTTAAAGCTCGTGGTAAGTAAACAGCGACGTTAGCAGCGTCTTGCATGACCCATACTGCCCAAAGTGACCCAGAGGTTAACCATTGAATTGGAGTCCAGAATTTTTTGGGTTCGGTTGTACTGAATTTTTTTTCAAAAGTTTTAGTAACGAGTAGCCAAACAATTAAACCAGCTGCAAATGCCAAAAAGTAACCACTTAAACTTTTACCCAGAACCCCGGTGATACTTGAGGCTGAAGTTGCAAAGCTACTCAACAACAAAAAGGTTGTTGATACAGGCATCCTTAGTCGGGTTAAAATTAACAAGAATAGTGGAGCTGCGACTTGTAGAAATGAAAAGGAAGTCGGTGTCTCATTAAACCCTTTAGAGGTAAGGCGCTGGTAACTCACGTCACCGTCGAATAGAATCCAGCTGGTTG
The DNA here is from genome assembly GCA_937125285.1 of uncultured Balneolaceae bacterium. Taxonomy (GTDB): domain Bacteria; phylum Bacteroidota; class Rhodothermia; order Balneolales; family Balneolaceae; genus UBA1275. The sequence goes on from CAKZLH010000275.1 coordinate 789, forward strand.
TAACGGTAATGAGAAATATACCTCCAATGAATAGCCACAATAACCACCAAGGTTTGTCTTGGTTGGAAGCTAAAAAAGTACCTATGGTTTGTATAGAGTCATTTGCGATGGCCGAGTAGCCCGCGAAAAAGAAACCCACCCACATAGCAATATGCGCATAGGGAAAAGAAATACCAGCGATAAAAAAGAAGATTCCAATTAATCCTATAAAGATTCGTTCTTCTTTTATTATGCTATAGAATCCGTTTGGAATTAGCTGCTGTAATAAACTATTAGCTTGAGGGGGCTGATCAGATTGTGGCATTGTATCTTTTCATTAAATTGACTAACAAAATAATGAACTAATGTAACCACAATGTTAAGTCTTAGGTTTTCGTCTCCTGAAGGAGGAAATTTACGACTTGACCAATTTTTCTAATTCTGTGATGCGTTTTTGCAATCTATAGATTTCAATATCTTTACCAGTATATCGCACTTTTTCTCCATCAATAGTAGTTTCAATCCATTGCTGGACACCCATCACGTATTCTGTTTTGGTAACTAATTTTTGAGTATTAACATCATAAATTTTCCAAATACCATGAGGGATTAAGCGGTTTTTATCTTGGTAATAATGTCCTTTTTGCAGCACACTACCGTCGATACCTGAAATAGTAATTTCATAATTGTTTCTATCGATTTTAACTAACTCTTTATGAGTAGGGTATTCATCTGACAAGGAAAATTTTTCTTGGCTGTAGCTTGTAGAGCTTAGTGTAAATAATAGGATAAGAATAGAAAAGTACTTCATGACATTATTTTTTCTTTATGTTAAGAAATTGTTAACAAATAGTAAAGCTTATATTACCGATTGAATAAATATGTGTCTACGGCTCTTTAGATAGGTTTTAAATGTTTTTAGTGTCCCATACTTTTAATTATATTTTTTTAAACAAAAATTGTATTGAAGTAGAGAATTAAGAATGAATCAGTTATTACGAGCAGTACTTTGCTGTACTATGATATTGGGTTGTGCGCACTATGTCATGGCACAACCTAGTTTTCCGACCAATCCTAATCAGGCGCCCATCGACGGTGGTTTGGGCATATTAGCTGCCGCAGGCGGAATGTATGCCTATAAAAAATTGAAAAACCGGAAGGATACTGAAACAGATACGGAAATGTAGAGGTCGCTAATTTTTAATTTGCATCATTGAGCTTGAAAAGACATCTTACATCTGCTGAGTAAAGCAATTTAAGAGGTAAGTAATCAACTTACCTTGGGTCTACACAACTAAAAAGAAATTAACAAAGGGTAAAGGTATCATGTATAATGCTTTGAGAGCAGCCACACTATTGGTATGTGTGATGTTTGTTGGGAGTTCATGTGCTCCGAGTCACTGTGAATGTTCACAGACATTAGAGGCAGCTCTAAAAACCATACAAACGCAAAATTTAGACAGGGCATCAGAAGGGGATCAAGTGTCATGGTCTTCAAAAGTACAACGTTGTGTTGTAGCTTATGAGGGTACTCAAAAAAATGAACACACCGGGGTTGCAACGATTCAAAAAGATCCCGATTGGTTTACCTCAAGAATTCCATCTGCGTTTCAAAAAGCCAAAAATGCTTGTGATTCTTTGGAATGAACATCTGTGGGTGTGCACTTAAAAATCTAGCCCCTATCAAATAGTATTATTTGCAACAAAAATGAGATATAATAGTATAATGTGAGGTTTGTAGAAGCTTAACATTCTATACAATTGAGATATTTCAACCCATTGTTGTTCCACATGAATTCACGATCATCTACTAAAAAAGGTCTAGTTACTAAGCACTTGTTCACCTTATTTTTGGTAATACTACAAGTTAGCCAGATTCAGGCCCAAACGAATATTCAGGCCTCAGATGATATATTACTAACAGGCGAGATTGTAGATGAGGTTACTGGAGAGGTGTTACCAGCAGCGCATATTATGGTAAAAAACACCTATAAAGGTACGATCGCAAATTCCGATGGACA
>CAKZLH010000276.1 GCA_937125285.1 uncultured Balneolaceae bacterium
AATGGGCCATGGAGCCAACTGGTTAATTACCATAATATCCACCCGCAAAACCTAACGGCAGATCAAGCGGTTTCATTAGGTCAAAAAATTGAGGTAATCCCCCTACGGGTTCCTCATCGAGACGAGTACTCAGAAACGGTAGGCTATAAAATTATGGGCCCTCAAAAGTCCTTACTCTTTATCCCGGATATCAATAAATGGGAGGTATGGGATCGCTCTATCATAGAAGAGATTTCAAAGGTAGATTATGCGCTCCTCGATGCTACGTTTTATGATGCCAATGAACTCCCGGGCCGAAATATGGCCGATATTCCACATCCTTTTGTGCAGGAGAGTATGCAACTCTTTCAGAATCTGAGTGAAACAGAACGAGCCAAAATAATCTTCATACATTTCAATCACACCAATCCTTTACTTCTCGATTCACCAGAGCGAGAACATGTAATAAAGCAAGGATTTCAGGTCGCTTCGGAAGGACTTCGGCTCGATTTATAGGTGTTGGGCATTCTAAGGGCTATGATGCCTGCCGAAGCTAAGGTAAGCAAACCAACTCCGAAGATGGCTACCTTCAAACCGAATACATCTGCGAGTATACCTGAAAGCAGTGCACCAAACACATATCCTAAATCACGCCATAATCGAAATACGCCCAGGCTCTCTGCTCGTTGTAAGGGTCGAGTATGGCTCGCGATTATATGTAAAAAAGTAGGATAAACCAAAGCGGTGCCTAGTCCAAGGAGTGCAGATAAAAGCCCTAAGATCATGGCCTCACGGGTGGAGATCACGATAAGTATCGCGACTCCTTGTAGTAGCATCCCCCAAAGCAATAATTTTTTCGGGTTGAAGTGGTCCGACATCTTACCCGTCACAAGTTGCCCTATTCCCCAAACACTTGGGTATATGGCGCTAAGCAATGCTACAAGTTCAAGGGAAAAATCGAGTCCGAGGAGTAGAAGGGGGAACAGACCCCAAATCATACCGTCGTTTAAATTGTTCACTAGGCCAGCCTGGGTTACCGTACTAAGCGTTTTATGCGTAAAGGTGGTTTCTTTAAAAACGTTGGTGAGGGGCTCATTCGGATCGTCTTGAGATTCTTTTACCGCAAACTGATGGGTTTCTTTAACCCAAAGAGCCGAGCTCATCCAACCTACTATAGCGATCCCAGCACCGATATAAAAAGGGTAGGGGTATACTCCAAAGCGATTGGCCACATATCCTGTGATAAAAGCCATAATACCTACCGAAAAGTAGCCCGCAAATTCGTTGAGACCCATTGCGAGTCCACGGTGTTTTGGACCAACCAAGTCAATTTTCATGACAATAGTGGCGCTCCAGGAGAATCCTTGGCTGAGCCCGAGCAGAATATTGGTCGCTACTACCCAATTCCAACTAGGAGCCCAAATAAGTAACCAAGGGATAGGCAGGGCTAGGGTCCAACCGAGTAGGAGCACTTTTTTGCGCCCTAGTGAATTCATCATACGACCCGTAAGGTAATTGCCTATGGCTTTTGCGAAACCAAATGCGAGAATGAAGCTTAGAATGGCAGTGGCAGATTCTACACCAAATCGTTCATTGGCAAAGCTTGGGAAAATGCTTCTCTCGAGTCCGACCATGGCCCCTACAAAGCCGTTAATCAAGACAAGTAGTGAGAATTGTTGCCAATTTTGGCGTAATCCTAATTCATGGTTTAGATCCAAAAAAGAAAAGACTTAGTATGCTGTTGCTTTGAAAAGATACCAATCTTACGATTGAATTATAATCTTACCTTTATGCAAACAGATTTTCTTTTCTAGTTCTAATTTTTTTAAAAGTCTGGATATAACTACACGAGTGGTTCCTATAGAATACGCTAACTTCTGATGGGTCATTTTTATCGTATCCGTTTTGTTTAGAAGTGCCTGCTTCTGTAAGAACTTTTCAATACGGACTTCTACACGATCAAAGGTCATTGATTCTAGTGAATCAACCAATTCACAATATCTATCCATAAATGTATCCAATACAAAAGCCGTCCATTCAGGATTTTCTAGTCCCCATTTATTTATTAAAGAAACCGGAATAAATACTAGCTCTGAATCTACACACGTGCTAGCTTCAACTTTACTTTTTGTTCCTCTAATACTTGAGACAATAGACATAAAACATGTTTGAGCAGCACGTACATGATACAATAACAGCTCTCTTTCGCTGTCTTTATCTTCCTTATAGACTCGGACTCTACCATTAATTACAAATGGTATTTTGGTCAGTTTATCGCCCTCGGAAACCAAAAGTGTTTTTGCAGGAACACTAATGAATTCAGCCTGCGCTTGAAATTCTTTGTGAACACTATTTGGTAGTGAATCTAAAATGTTTTTCATTTCTCTAGATAAGTAAAAAAACGTAAACAAATTGTAACTAAAGTTACAAATGAATGTCAGCGAACTATGAAAATTATCTAAAACATCTAATAGTCTTTAAGTACCTCTCAGCAGCTTCGAATACATCTTTTTCCACTGAATAGAATGCAGAACGATCGTCTTCGGTGAAGGGAATGCCAATTCCGTTGGTGATAAATGTGATTCGGATTTCTTGCTGGGGATCAAAATACGCGGAACTAACCAAGCCATAAGCCAGGCCCGAGTGACCAAACATCCGTTCCGATGAGCTTAGAAGTATGTCGTTTCCCTCGGTGGTTGTTAGGGTATGAACCCCTAAGCCCCAAGCACGAAACAGGCCGTGATAATCGTCGCCTTGATCGGTATCTGCCGACCATTGGGTGCCCACCATTTCCTCGATCGTTTGGGTATGTAACCAGTTTTCAGGTGAGTAACCAGAGCTGAGGGCTTGCTGCATAGCCAAGAGAATGCGCATGAGATCTTCTGCTGAAATCCGAAGGCTACCTTGTGGCCCGTAGGGAATAGCATTGATGCCTATCGAAACATTATCTCGTTTTGATGGGTATTTTTCTCCATCCTGAGGTGTGCCTTCTGATGGACGTCCATCGGCTTGAACCGTCCAAACACCCCCAGGTTTTCTGTACAGTGTTGCTGGCCACTGGTCATAGTTACGGGTATAAGAACTAAAACCTGCTGGTATACCGAGGGGCAAAAATACATGTTCTTTAATGAAGACATCGAAGGCCTGATTCGAAACGGCTTCAACCAGAGTGCCTAAGATTCCATAATTCAAATTGGAGTATTGAAACCAGTTTCCGGGTGCTTTGGAGCCAAAGAGTTCTTCGGAGTAATAAGCTCCATCTGGAGTAAGCAGTGATCTCAGAGATGGGGGCTCGGCGCTGGAATAACTTACACTAAGGAAACGGTTATAGGCCTCCCCATCCCGAATAGATGATTGATGACTTAAGAGTTGTCGGGTGGTTATGGGTTCTTCCGGGTATTTAGGGTTTCTAATGGGATATCCAAAATAGACCTCGAGCGGTGCATCTAGGTCGATGGCATCTTCTTGAACCAATTTCATGACTCCTAATGCGGTAATCATTTTTGATATACTCGCAATCCGAAAAGGGGTTTGTGGCGTGATGGGCTCTTGGCTTATGTAATCGGAAACTCCTAATGGGAAAAACTCAGGCTCGGAATCTTGGCATCCCAAAGCAAGTATACCCCCCATCATATCGTAGGTATTGGTGATGGAATCTAGCCTGGATTCGAGAATTTGAAGGGCAGGTAACTTTCTGACGGTATCTTCAGCTATATGAGTGAAGGGATTGGGGTCTACAAACGATTTAGCTGTGTTGTTTGCCAATAATTTTGGTGATGTGGGTAGTATCAATAAACTTACAATGAAGAGAGCTCTATGAAGGATCATAGTGGTTAAGGATGGATTAAGTGGCGATTAAAACCGAAGGTTGGTAGTTGAGAGATAAATAGATATACTCCAAAAACAAGAAAAAAGAAATCCCTGTGAAATCAAATAATCGAGGGGATTATCGATCGGTTGAGTGACGATGAATTGGAATAATCTTCAGTTTGGAGAATAAAAAAGGATTTGCTCGGTATCAGAAGAGGTATCCAAACATTGAAACCCCATGAGCTCATAGAAGTGCTGCAAATTCAACTCTTCTATGCAAAGCCAGATACCTCGATTCTTGTAATGTGCTTTGATTGTATCTAACCAGTATCGAGCACGCGACTGCAAACGATATTCTGGAAGGGTGTACAAATACCCAAGATACACATGACTCTGAAACAATGAAGCATACTCCTGTTCATAGGTACTTAATTGAGGAGTGCGACCTTCGAATAGGATACCCATGCAATGTACAGCATCTATGCTGCATAATGCGTAAACGGGTGAGCTTTGTTTTAGTTGAGCCCACTGTGGAAATAATTCCTCCTTCCAGTCGTCCGGTAAAAAAGAAAAAAATTCTGCTTCAACCTCTTCTAAAATGAGCATTTTTAGGGGACTTATTTTATCCAAACCATTGTGAGTGTCGACTATTGGGATGGTGGTAACTTTTTTGGACCATTGAGTAATCTCATTCATCTATAAATACCCCCAGGATAATAATTTATCTGAGTCTTCGGCCCACCGATTTCCAATGTCATTTCGATAATAGCTATTGTTTATGATGATATTCGATATCCGGTTATACATATTTTTTTGGGCGTCTTTAATGGTTAAGCCACCACCGGTAACCAATACCACAATGCCCGAATCTCCGGTGACAAGCCATTGGTCATTAATTTTTTTGACTTGAACGGGATGAATCCCCTCCCTGTTCGGTGTTTTAAAGACAACCACGGAGTCTTTAGAGAATAGGCGAAAACTCTTGGGATCATTAAAAGGAAAGGGAGGAACAACCATATAGGCTCCTACCTGAAATCCCTTTTTCACATGAATAGTTTTTTTAGTGCCATTAGCCACACCCCAAAGAAGTTCTCCAAAATTTTCTGAAATGGCATCTTTCTGAATGTAAACTTGAGGATAGCCAAATCGCGAAGTAAACTCGAGTGGATAAATTCCATGACCATTTACGATAGCATTGATGTCTAAATGACCATGGAACCGATAGGATGCAAGGGTTTTCTCGAGTTTTAACAATGTTTTTTCGGCAAGCATGGATTGGCTTGACCAATACATCGAAGTCCCCATTTCACCGGTTGAAACACCAAGTTCATTTGGAAATAACTTTTTATGCTCAAAGTTGATGTTGAATGGGCGTAAAAAATGTTGCCCATTAAAGAAACCTGATATGGCAATTTCAACCCCTTTTACTTTTCGCTGTATTTGAAAGCTTCCAAATTCAACGCCCCATGTCTTTTCATAGGCTTTTAACATGTGAATGACATCTTTTCCTTCATCATCTTGTCCAACAAACAGGAGCTGTTTAAGCTCTTGAGTTTCGCCACATGGCTTTATAACGTAAGCATCAGGGTGCTGCTCAATGTAGCTAATGGCTTCAGAAAAGTGATCAAATTCCTGCGAAGCCAACACTTTAATACCATGTTTGATCAATTCTTTATGGCCGAAATTTCGGTCCAGTTCTAAGCTATCCGTATATATTGAGCCTCCAAAAACTGTTTTTCCTTCTTCTCGAAGGCGATCTGCCTCTGCTCCAAAACCTGTGTAATCAAATACGATGAGATCGGCCCAGTCTGTAAAGCGTTCCCAATGGTTGGTTTTTTGTACAAAACCGAATCCAATTTCTCGGTTGGCTTTGTCTTGAATGTACATTTTAACCTCATGCCCTTCTTTTCCAAGCTGGTAGGCAATATCCAGCGAGTCCCCCCATTTAGAGACCAGTAGTATTTTCATAGATGTCGATTAGTATGTAATCTATTTGAGCGTTAGAGAACGTTGTTTAGCGGGCCCATAAAGTGAAGCGTATCGGCCTATTCACACTCGTTTAAACATCAAATATCAAAACAATGGTACGCTTTTTTTCAATCCGAAGGTATAGGTTTTTAAATGAAATATGAGTTTATTTGCAAGGTTAACTAATCAACGGAATTGAACAAAAAACAACGTTATCTCTCCCTCTTAGAGCAAATACATTTCCCCCTCTGGATCATCAAAGATTTTTCATGGTTCATTGCTCTCAATTACGAAGCCACGGCATCCTATTTTAAATACTTTTCGCTACTGTTTGCGATCCCAACCATTAGCATATCACTTTATTTAATCTTTACTGAAAAACGCACCTTCTTTCTTTTTGGGCATGTACTGTTGGCCGTCTGGTTGCTGGCCAATACGCTTTGGATGGTGACAGAGCTTTTTTATCATGAGGTTAAAATCGTGTCACTTTTATTTTTTTCAATGGGTGCTATTCTCATTCCATTTTTTACCGTGATGGTGGTGAAGGATTTCAAAAAAACCGCACAACATCCTTCAGAGTGATCGAGCTGGCTACTCGTTATCGTACTCCAAGATGCGTTCCCAATACCCTACATCAATCCACTGATTAAATTTGAATCCGGTTTCTTTGAAGTGAGCCACTTGGCTAAAACCCATGGATTCATGAAACTGTACGCTTGCGGGGTTAGGGAGGGTAATCCCTGCTAACACCGCATGAATTTGGCTCTTTTTTAACCGTTCCAACAACTCCTTGTAGAGTGAACGAGCAATTCCTTTTCTGTGATGCTCAGGATGAACATATACGCTGATTTCCATGGTGTGCCGGTAGGCCGAACGTTCTTTCCAAGCTTTTGCATAGGCGAAGGCAATAATGGTAGATTCGTGTTCGAAGACCAACCAGTGATTCGGGTCATGAGCTTCGATGCGCCGGATCATTTCTGAACTATCTAAAACGACCTCTTCAAAAGTGACGGTACTTTCTAAAATATAATGATTGTAGATGCGAGCAAGGTCTAGGGCATCTTCTCTGCGTACGTTGCGAATCATATTTTCTTAAAAGTATAGCCACATCACATACCCTAGTCAATGCTTTTAATTATGTTTTATAATGGTTTTATTATGTGCTCATCGATAAATCTTAGCCTTTGAATCCAGCCAACTATGAAATTATTGCAACGACTATTCTTTGTTCTCTTGTTATCCTTACCCACCTCACTCTTTGCCCAAGGTGTTTTGAGCTTTGAGGACGTGATGAAATTCGAAGATATCACCAGTTCTGCCATCTCGAATAAAGGGAATTGGATCATGTATTCGGTAGCTCCTGACCGCGGCGATGGACATGTGGTTGCTCAATCGATTAATGGTTCCACTAGCTACACGCTTTCCACCGCATCTAGGCCCATGATTTCTTCCAATGAGCAGTGGGTCGCTGCCCGCCGAGATGTGGCATTGGCGGTGCAACTCAAGGATCCTAAAAAAGCCCCAAAAGCAGGCTTGTATCTTCTCTCATTAGGAGATGGTTCAGTAGTAGAATACGATAGTGTTTCGTCTTATGAGTTCTCTAACGATGGCAAGTGGTTGGCTTTTCGTCAGCTTCAAACCGAAAAGGTGCAAAACCTAAAGTCTAAAAATCGCTTGTTAGGGACCCCGTTACATCTCAAAGATTTGAGCAGTGGAGACGTGCATACTCTATCCTTTGTTACCGATTTTGCCTTTGATAGCCTCTCCAATTACATGGCCTATACCGTGGTTGATACCTCAGATTCTGAGAATGGAATCTATGTGATGGATTTGGCATCCAAACAGTTTCAAC
>CAKZLH010000277.1 GCA_937125285.1 uncultured Balneolaceae bacterium
TCGGTAGGTGGTGTGATTGTAGATGCTGGAAATTTTAATTGGGGTAATGGTCGTTATCCACTTTTTACCGATCCTGCTCCAGGTTATCATGGCATCAATTTTTGGGAAATCTTCGGTTCGGATGGACCCTTTGGAAATATTGCTCTAGCTATTAGGGCTCGAGTTGAAGGTCTCCGAGATGTTGGGCCAGCATTATCTCCTTTTAATAGTTTTCTCCTGCTTCAGGGCTTAGAGACCCTCTCTTTACGGGTCGAAAGACATACCTCGAACGCCTTAGCTTTGGCAAGCTTCCTGAAGAACCATGAAAAAGTAGCTTGGGTAAATTATAATGGGTTAGAAGATCACCCCTACCATGAAAGAGCAAAAAAATATCTGAAAAATGGTCAGTTCGGAACCCTATTCACCTTTGGTGTAAAAGGCGGATACGAAGCAGCCAAAACTTTTATAAATGAAGTGCAACTTGCGAGCCATGTTGCCAATGTGGGCGATGCCAAAACCTTGGTCATTCATCCTTCATCCACTACTCATCAACAACTAAGTCTTGCCGAACAACAAGCCAGTGGTGTAGAAGTTGATTTAATACGAGTTTCGGTAGGTATTGAACATATCGAGGACATCAAGGAAGATTTCGATATTGCACTATCTAAACTATAATTAGTTATACAATGGGAGTCTAAGCCAACCACCATGTTTAGGCTCCTATTTATTCTACACGGGTATTATGAGCACGATTAAACACTATATTAGTTCCGAATCCTATACCACAGAATCTGGCTTCACCTTTTCCGAGTTACCCTTAGCCTATCATAGTTGGGGTGAACTTAACGAGGAACGAGATAATGTAGTTCTGATCTTTCATGCCTTAACCGGAGATAGCAATGCTGAGGAATGGTTTTCAGGTTTTTTCACCGATAAAAGTCCCATTGATTTTGAGCGCGACTATGTCTTGTGCATTAACACTCCAGGGAGTTGTTATGGTTCATTAGGACCACAAACCATTTGCCCCGAAACATCCCAGGCATATGGATCCAATTTCCCGCTGCTTACCATTCGAGATATCGTAGCCATAGAACAACGATTATTGGATCACTTAGGCATTCAATCCATTCGCTGTGTCATTGGTGGTTCCATGGGTGGAATGATTGCTTTAGAATTTGCACTAATGGATCATAGAGTGCAAAAAGCATTTTTAATCGCTATGGGAAAAGAGCACACGGCTTGGGCCATAGGGTTAAGTCATCTTCAAAGAAACGCGCTTTACCAAGATCCCCATTGGAATAATGGGAATTACCCACCCGAACATCCACCTACCCAAGGACTATCACTCGCCAGACAGATTGGTATGATGTCGTACCGTTCACCCAAAAATTATGAAGAGAAGTTTGGGCGCTCACTGCAAAAATCCGACATAGCAAAGGATTCGAAACACGTAGAACCGAGCAATACTACTAAAGCAGCCTCCACACCCTACTATGCGGTAGAATCCTATTTAAATTACCAAGGTCAAAAATTAGTGAACCGCTTCGATGCCCTATCTTATGAACGGCTAACTAGGTCCATGGATACACATGATATCTCCAGAGACCGAGGTACCTTTGAGGAGGTCGGGGCACGATGTTCCATTCCTGTAAAAGTAATTGGCATCAATTCAGATGCCTTATACAGTGCCCAAGAACAAAAAGACCTTGCTGCTCTTTTTCCAAGAGGGGAATACAGCCTTTTGGATTCCCCTTACGGTCACGACGCATTTCTAATTGAGTTCAGCTGGCTAATTGCAGAATTAGAGAGTTTTTTGAGTAGCTAAGCCCAAAAGACTAGGGTTTCGTAAAATCTCACCCACCTTCCCCCACCTTTATTATACCTTATATATAGGGCTCTACGCGCTTTATTCGAGATTTTTTTATTTCCAGTAGAATTTTTCTTGACAGATTAGGAATTTTTGGGGTACATTGTGGGGTAAAGTGGGAGAAAGTGGGGACTATCTCTCAACTCTACAAAAAGCAATCATAATTCCACCTTTAGTCACCTTGCATAGTTTTAAAGGTCAATACGAGCATAGTATAGACGCCAAAGGCCGAATTGCCTTTCCAGCGAAAATGCGCAAGCTTCTGAGTCCAGATGCTCAAGAACGCTTTGTAATCGTACGTGGATTAGAGACTTGCCTATACCTATACCCCGAAAATGAGTGGCATGAAGTAGAAAACGCCCTATCCAAAGCCAATAACTTCACTCGCGCCGGCAGAATCGCCAAACGAAATTTTTTAAGATATGCCGAAGATGCGGCGCTTGACAAGCAGCATCGTATAGCGCTTCCAACCGAGCATATGAGCTACGCTCAAATAGATGGTAAAGCTCTATTCATTGGAATGGGTCAGTATATTGAAATTTGGTCCCCAGATATTCTCGCTAAAGTAGATGAGGAATTAGATGCCGATGCATTCGAGGCTATTTTTGAACAGGTAATGGGAGGCGGAAACGCTACAGAATCCGATGGTAAGTAACATGTCTGTCTATTATGAGCATATCCCGGTCATGCTTGAAGAATGCATGGATGGGCTCATTACCGATGCTAATGGAATCTATATAGACGGCACGCTAGGTGGTGGTGGTCATACCCATGAACTGTTAAGCCGATTAGGCCAAAAAGCTACCGTCTTCGGAGTAGATCAAGACGACCAAGCGATTGCAGCCGCAAGCGCTCGCATCGGAGATGATCATCGATTTAAGATTTTAAAAGGAAACTTCGGATACCTGTCCACCTTATTACCTCCCCAATTTATAGGGCAGGTATCTGGAATCCTTTTGGATTTAGGTGTATCAACTCACCAGCTTAAGGAAGCAGAACGTGGTTTTAGTTTTCAACAGGAGGGCCCATTAGATATGCGTATGGGTGGTTTTACAGGATTAACCGCCTATGAAGTTGTAAACAGTTACGACTATGAACGCCTCCGTGATATTATTTTCCACTATGGTGAAGAAAAAGCTAGCCGTAAAATTGCTCAAGCTATTATCGCCGCTAGACCTATCGAGACCACTCAAGAACTAAGTGCTGTCATCCGAGAAGTAGTGGTGCCCAAGTTTCAAATCAAAAGTCTAGCCAGAGTTTTTCAAGGCATTCGGATTGAAGTGAACCAAGAATTGGAAGTACTCAAGCAAGTACTTGAACAATCCATTCAGATTTTAGCCCCAAATGGTCGTTTAGTGGTCATGAGCTATCATTCTTTAGAAGATCGGCTTGTGAAGCAAATGATGAAAAATGGGAATTTTGAAGGCCGACTTGAAAAAGATTTTTATGGTAACCCTGTCCGTCCCCTAAAGCCTATCTACCGGCAGGTAATTACCCCAAATGAAGAAGAAGTAGAACGCAACCCAGCCGCTCGAAGTGCCAAACTTCGAATAGCTGAAAAAATAGGAGGACCTGACTCATGATGGTATCGTCTCCACTGCAGCGGCAAAACGTAGCGCCGAACCTCAGAAAAGTCAATACCCATGATTCAACGACCTCCTCGTCTCCTAAAACCAGCAAAAACAAACC
>CAKZLH010000278.1 GCA_937125285.1 uncultured Balneolaceae bacterium
GGCGAGGAAGAAATTGGAATCGAATATCTAGAAGTGTTCGACATTCAAAGCCAAACCCGTACCATCATCGATACCGAACAGTGGGAAGATCAGAGTTTGGATGCCGATCCAGGCAACTTGATCACAGGAGATTATCGTAGAAACAGCTCCGATGTACTCTATTTCACTCGTCTCAATCGCGCCGCCAGTAAAGTGGAGTTGGTTCGCGCTAATACAAGTACTGGCGAAAGCACCGTCCTATTTGGGGAGGAGAGTAAACCCTATTGGAACTGGCGTTTTATGGATGTGGCTATTATTGAAGAGGGTAAAGAATATATCTGGTGGAGTGAACGAACCGGTTGGGGACAATTCTATCGGTATGATGCAAACGGTGAACTCAAGAATGCCATCACCAAAGGAAATTTCGTGGCAGGAAATATTGTGAAAATTGATACTACAGCCCAGACCCTTTTCTTCACAGCTTACGGTAAAGAAGAAGGTGAACATCCCTATTATCAGCACCTTTATAGCGTCCGTTTCGATGGTTCTCGTTTGACCCATTTAACTCCAGAAAGTGGAAATCACCAAACCTATGCATCCCCAGAAGGCAATTATTTTGTGGATAATATTTCAACAGTCGATCAGCCCACCAGAAGTGTATTGCGCGACGGCAATGGTCGGGTAATCTTGGAACTTCAAACCGTAAATATCGACCGTGCTACCGAACTGGGTTGGCAAATGCCCGAGACCTTTACGGTTAAGGCAGCCAATGGCGCCACCGACCTATATGGCGTCATGTGGAAACCCTTCGATTTTGACCCAAATAAGAAATACCCCATTGTATCCTATGTATACCCAGGACCTCAGACCGAACCCTTTCCTATTACATTCGGAGCCTCTCGCCATCAAACACTAGCTCAAGTTGGCTTTATAGTTGTGGCCTTTGGAAACCGAGGCGGAAGCCCACTCCGAAGTCGTTATTATCATACCTATGGCTACGGTGATTTACGCGATTATCCTCTTGCAGATAACCGGTATGGCCTCGAACAACTCATCGCACGTCACTCCTTTGTCGATGGATCTAAAGTAGGTATTTACGGTCATTCTGGGGGTGGATTCATGTCTACTGCCGCCCTCTTAACACATCCCGACTTCTATGATGCGGCCGTCTCTTCAGCAGGTAATCATGACAATAATATTTACAATCGCTGGTGGAGTGAAACACATAATGGTGTGAAAGAAACCACCAAAGTAGTCAAGGAAATGGGAGAGGATAGTGTAGAAGTTGAAAAAACCATTACCACCTTCGATGGGCCCATTGAGAGCAATGCCGATTTGGCCAAAAACCTCCAAGGGAAATTACTCCTGGTTCATGGTAACATCGACAACAACGTGCACCCTGCCAATACCATCCGTTTAGTTGACGCATTGGTCAAAGCAGGCAAACGTTTCGACATGATGATATTACCGGGCAGACGTCATGGCTTTGGTCCTTATCAACCTTACTTCGAGCGTATGATGTGGTATTATTTTGCCGAGCATTTGATCGGGGATTATCGAGGGTCAACCTCTGACTACAACATCCCAGAAGATTTAGACTAACTACAAGCTAAGATGAGCCTATAACCTCCTATTTCAAAAGCATCATCTTATTGGTAAGCACACGTCCCTCAAACTCGAGCCTATAAAAATAAATCCCACTCGATAATCCCGAGGCCTCAAACAGTACTTGATGAGCACCTTGGTTTTTAACCTCATCCACTAGGGTAGCAACCTTCTTTCCTAGGATGTTAAAAACCTGTAGTGTTACCTGCCCTGCATTGGGTAATTCAAAATGTATATGAGTACTCGGGTTGAAGGGATTCGGGTAGTTTTGCATTAAAGCCAGCTGCTGCGGTGCTTCGGATAATTCTTCAGTTGAACTCCCACTAACTTG
>CAKZLH010000279.1 GCA_937125285.1 uncultured Balneolaceae bacterium
ATGGATGGGGCGCTGTATAACTTAAGCCAGCAGTATTCCATTGGTAATTTACTTGCTCAAAACCTAGGTGTGACCGTTGGAGAAAGCTTCAGCTTTGTTCAACCAGCAATTAATTCCGAAGATGGATTCAATACCTCGGTGACCAATCCCGTTGGAAGTACCGTATTTGGTCGATTCAAACTAGATACTAGTATACCAGGCCCGTCACCAACGGTGGATGGAGATCCTATACAACCCTATACAGGACCATCG
Organism: uncultured Balneolaceae bacterium; assembly: GCA_937125285.1. Taxonomy (GTDB): domain Bacteria; phylum Bacteroidota; class Rhodothermia; order Balneolales; family Balneolaceae; genus UBA1275. The sequence continues at coordinate 253 of CAKZLH010000279.1, forward strand.
GTTCACAACTTTGGGGTTCCTGGTATTCAGGTAGCCCAGCTGTTAACACCATTAACGGGTGGGCCAGCTGCCGAAGCGAACCCAGCATACAATCCTTTTTATGCTCGCTTTGCGGCTAATCCTGGTACTTCTACCATTTTAGGTGAAGTGGTTGCGGCTAATCCTACCTTCTTTTCTCTTTGGATTGGGAATAATGATGTTCTAGGTTATGCGGCTTCTGGAGCGTCTAATCCAGCAATTTTGACCGCAGATGCCGATTTTACTACCTACTACTCTACGGTAATTACCACGCTTATGAGTAATACTTCAGCAAATGGGATTGTGACCAATATTCCTTTCTTGCTTGCATTACCATATTTCCGGGCGGTTACCTATGATAATGTGGTATTGGATGAAGCTACGGCCGCTCAATTAAATGCTGGTTTAGCATCGGTTAATGCGGCTATTCAGGCAACGGCAGCACTGGGTACTTCCGCTGAAGATATTGCTCAACGTCTTATCAGCTACAAAGCGGGTAAAAATCCTATCCTTATCCATGATGATAATTTAGAAGACTTAGGTCCTAAGTTCGACATGTTGTTGGGTGCGGGAGCGATTAATGCCGCTCAAAGAGCAGCTTTAACGCCTTACCAGCAGTCTCGACCAATGAAGGGTGGAGCTACTATTGCTCCTGGCGTGGTAGACAATGAGTTGGTTACCCTAGGTGCCGCATCCGTTCTTGGCCAACTTGCCGATCCTGCAAATCCATTATCCATTAACGGAGTGGTACTGCCTTTAGCAGATCGCTATGCAATCACAGC
>CAKZLH010000280.1 GCA_937125285.1 uncultured Balneolaceae bacterium
CCCCAATCCGTCCATGCTACCAGAAGTCCATCGTTGTATTCCGTCATTTGAGGGAATCCACTTCTACGTGAGGCATCGATGGCATCCAATACTAAATCCTGCATAATAGTGCCGTTTCGATCAATATGCTGAATACGGAGCTGAGCAGTATCTTCTACACGTTCAACAAAGCTTATCCACGCTGAGTTGTTTTCTGTCATAACCAAATCAACTCTTCCAAGTGTGCTCCCCTCGCTAACCAGTATGGGCTCTGAGAAAGTATCTCCATAATCATCGGAAAACGCCAGCTTTACTCTAGCTTTTTGTTCTGCCCCTGTGAACCATGCAACAGCTGTTACACCTTCATTAAAAACTACTTGAGGTCCGTTTACCGGGCATGCTGCAATTTTCCAACCATCATTATGAACAGCTTTTGGGTCACTCCAGATACCATTTTCATATCTGCTGATATAGATGTCACGGATCTCCTGATCACTTCGGTTTCTGAAAACTGAAATTAATCCTCGATCCGTAGTTGTTAAAGAAGTATTGCAGCAATCACAAACTGCATTATCAATTTCACTCTCTTCCAGAAGTTCTCCTTGGGTATTTATGAGAGCACCACGTATGGTCATTGCAGTGTTCAATGGACTATTTGCGGCAAGGTCTGATGGATTTGATGATGAATGATTTCCCATATCATGATTTTCCATGTTATGATCCATACCAGATTGGGTGTTTCGTCCATCTAACCAAATAGCGTAAAAATGACTGCTATCAATTGCTTGCATACTTACAAACCCATGCTCAGTCGCAGTACCATCGGTATGTGGAACAAAAGAGGGTGTAGCAAATTCTATGTTGCTAGTGGAACCATCTTCTTCATGCCTATCTGAATAATCCTCAAGATTGAAACTTTGAATACGTACGTCGTAGGAGTAGGTATGTCCGGGAACTTTATTTAACCAATGACTAGCCATAGGTTTGCCATTAAAACCAATTACGGAAGGAAAATCTGCCCAATTTATAAACCAATTGTCCGATGCAGCAATCATCATTGGAGTAGACCACGCACCTAAAGCACCATCTGAGGCAGGGGAAAGAGTACTAAGGTGTAATTCAGCAACATCATCTACTTGATGAATCCAACTCATATGCACGGCACCCGTGTTATCTGTATGTAGACGAGGATATTTACTGTTTAATGTCGATGGATTCTCCGTTGGATATTCTTGTATCTCATTTGTTGTGCAAGCGGTACATAAGAGGATAGTCCAAACGCCTATGAGTTTTAATAGATTCATAATATTAGTTATTGTCGAATTAGTATTACGTTGATATTACTTCGTTTATAATTCAAATTAAAGCTCTTCAATTGTTTCGCCACATCTAAGCATCATGTCGCCATAATAAGGATTACGTATCTCGGCATCTTCACTAATCCAGTATGCTCCATTACCAGCATTCGCCATTGGGCAAAACTGAACATATCTAACATCACTCAATGAGTACTGCTTAGTTAATTCTACCATAGTGGTTGAAAGGTCAATAAAATAGCCCCTAAAATCTTTAATTGTAGACGCAGTTGAGAACAGTCTTACTTGATTACTTAATTGCTCCAATAATACCCTACTATATTCTTTTAAAGAGGAAATCTTAAGTGCTTCTTCAATGAACGTGAGCATCGATTTACTATAAGTAGTACTCTGAGTTATTTCAGCAACAACAAGGCTATTCTTCAGCTCTACGTATATATTAACCAAGCTATCGATGTCGAGAGAGTTTATTGTGGTATATTGGAACTGCTGATTTTGAACCATACTTGGTTTATTGGAAAGTTGTGCGGCAGCATCTACTATAAATGTGCCTTTAGAAACCACTCTTTCACCCTCATTTAGACCGTCTAAAATTACTATAGAGTCTTTAGTCTTAGGGCCAAGGATTACTTGTCTCAACTCATTAAAACTACCGGAATCCATTTCTTTGTTTACATATACAAAGGATTTTTCACCAGTCCACAAAACAGAAGAGTAAGGTACTGTTAGTTGTTTTTTTTCGCTGAATGGTACGAGAAGGTGTCCCGAAAGTAGTTGATTAGGTCTCAAATTTGATGAGGCATTTTCTATGGTTAGACGTACAGATGCTGTTTGAGTATCCATGGTAATTTCTGGAGAAATATACTCTATGGTACCGGTTAAGGGCTTATAGGTACCATTAGAAGAATGGCGACTTAAGGTATTTTGGGCTAGTTGCCAACTTATTTTTTGTCCTACTTTTAAGTAAGGAAGTTGATGTTCATAAGCTTCTACCACAAGCCAAAGTTGCCGGTGATCGTTGATTAAAAATAAAGATTCACCTCGCTGCATATACTGTTCAGGTAACACTTTCAATTCATGAACGTATCCACTTGAAGGAGCACGAAGTGGAATGGTATCCATGATCTTACCTGTACTTTGTACCTTTTTAATATCATCATCACTCATTCCTAAACGCTGAAGTTTAACCCTCGATGAATTTAAAAGACCCTCACGAAGTGGAGTGCTATCACTTAGTGTGATTAATTCTTGTTGCGCATTGATCATTTCTGGAGAGTAAATCGTTGCAACGATATCACCCGTTTGCACATAAGCACCGGCATAGTTAACCAATAATTCATCTATTCTCCCTTCAACATAAGAAGACATGCGGACGGAAGTTCTCGGGTCCAATTCAACCCGTCCTGGTAGTTTAAAATCTAATTCTACTGATGTAAGTTTTACCACGTCGGTTTCTAGTTGAAGATCTCGTGACTTTTGAGAAGCCAGAAATATGCTATTCTCAGTTGCTCGATTGTAATTACTAGAATGTGAATCATCACCTTCAATTTCTCCTGAATGCTTGTGCTCATTGCTATGATTATCCATAGATTTTGAGTTGCTCTCAGTTGGTTTTAAAACTAAATCCATACCACAAATTGGGCAGCTACCAGGCTCATTTTGCTGAACATCTGGATGCATACTACAGTAATAGATACTTTGGGTGACAGATTCTTCTCTAGATTCCATTTCATGATTAGCAGGATGCTGTTCATGGTTTGTTTCACCACAAGCTAATGTGATAAACAACAGACAATAGAATAGTATGCTAGTTTTCATGTTGAGTTTCATATTTACGTTATTTTGTATTGGTTGCTACATTCATGTTAAATCGTTCAGACTCTGGAGAAATCAATCGATTTATTTGCTTTAGTAGTTGAAATAATTGCTTTTCTTCATTTAGCCGGGAAATTTGTAAGGCAATTTTTCTATCCAAAGCGTTAAAAAACTTCGTTAAATCACCATTTTCTGTCTCAAGTTCTCGTTGGGTCAACTCTAATAATTCATTTATTAGGTTAATTTGAGTAGTTATTCGTTTGATATTTTCGGTATGGATGAAATGCTGACTAATCAATTTCTCGAGGCGGTTTTGTAAATCAATTTGCATACTCCTATAGGAAATCTCTGCAGATTTACGTTTTTGATTCGCGGCAAACACCAAAGATTTTTTTTGTTTTTGCCACAGAGGAACACTCATCGTTAGTTTTGCGATAACGGCATCGTTTCCGTTATTAGTGATGGG
>CAKZLH010000281.1 GCA_937125285.1 uncultured Balneolaceae bacterium
TTGAAATTAGCTCAGAGGTATAAAGATAACCCTTGGTTTGGAGGATATGATCTCATCAATGAACCAAATTGGAAGCTGGGAGATTCGGGGAATGACAATGGATGCGGAACAGAGAACAATGACGAACTTTGGGATTTGCATTTACGCTTAACCAAGTCTATCAGGCAGATAGACCCTAACAACATTATCTACCTCTCGGGGAACTGCTGGGGTAATAACTATAGTAGTTTCGAAAATCATCCACTAAGTACGTATGATGATAACACCGTGATCACCTTCCATAAATACTGGAACCAAAATGATCAGGAATCTATTCAATGGGCCGTGGATATGCGCGAGCAGTATAACCGCCCATTATGGATGAGTGAGTCGGGTGAAAATTCTAATCAATGGTTTGCAGATGCCATTCACTTGTTCGAATCCAATAATATAGGCTGGTCTTGGTGGCCGGTGAAGAAAAGTCGAACCAATAATATCTTTAAAGTGACTACTCCAGAGTCTTATTACCAACTCTTAAGAGCATGGGAGAATGGAGAATCACTGTCGGCCGAGCAGACCTTTCAGGCGGTAATGGAATACTCTAAGGCACACCGTCACGAAAATATAATCGTGGCTCCGGATGTTATTCATGCACTTATTCATAACCAAGACACCACAGCAACCAAAGCCTTCGGATTTCACCAGGTTAATGAATGGATACCCTTTGTTCATTACGATTTGGGTCGAGATGGCTATGCCTATAAAGATCGATTGTCTCAAAATATTCATGATGAACAGGGGCAGTGGAAGGTATGGAACGAAGGACGGCAGTATCGAAATGATGGAGTAGATATAGGGGGTGTGCCCAATCAGTATTATGTGAGTTGGACCGAACCGGGTGAATGGTTACAGTTTACCATAGAAGTGCCGAAGGCTTCAGTGTATGCATTAGAACTTGAGACCAAAGGAATCACTAGTACATTGAAATTGGAAATTGTTGATGAATTACAACTCGATGAAATTACTATAAACAAAGATCCTGAAATTTCATCGACTGAGTGGTCGACTACTACCGTTAATGGACTTGAATTACCTGCAGGGGAGCATCAGATTCGATTTCATATACAGGAAGGTTCCCCGGATTTGCGAGCCTTTCGTTTACTTAGCGTCCTTCAATAAGCGTTTCTTGAAAAGGCGCTAACATCTCCCATTCTTCTATCGTCGCCAGTGCTTTTTGATACTCCATAAGCATTTGCCAGTGACCATTCGAGCGTGTGAGTAAAGCCTCAAAATGTATGTAGACCACCTGAGATTCTTGACCGGAATTTTGCCACTGATACCGAAAAATACCCGTAAAATGGGCGGTTGAATCTCCCAACGCATACTCTGAGAAGCGAAAGTTAACCGAGGCGGCCATCTGTCCCGATTTAGTATCTAGAAACCCAGCTTCCCAACCATCTAAGGCACCTTGAATGGGTACGCTAGATTTGTTCATTCCATTAACCAAGATAGCTTCAGGATGAAAAGATCTGGAATAAGCTTCAAAGTCACCTTCCGCAACTTGCCGCTCGGCCTCAAGCCAGAAGTTCTTTAACTCATCGATAGTAGAGTTTTGAGCCCAAAGATTTCCAACTCCAAGTAATAGTATGAATAGAATTCGGAACATTTTCTTGGCAAAATACTAACTGCCACACAAAATACGGCATCAAAAAATCCTATCCACCACTCTAGTCTTCCATTTGCTGAACCAGCTCGAGTACTTTCAACCCGTTTAAACCCATATTGGTAAAGGTATCCAAGCCATTATTTGGGAAATTTTGTCGTGTTCGATGAATAAAAAATTGCCGAGATAAGTCAACTCCAAACGCTTCATCAATCGCTTCTGAGCCCATTAA
>CAKZLH010000282.1 GCA_937125285.1 uncultured Balneolaceae bacterium
GAGCGGTATTTTGCCCTATTACGGGTTGAAGGTGTAAATGGCCACATTCCAAGAGATGTGGATAACAGAGGGTATTTTGATGAGCTGCTTCCGGTTCATCCCGAAAATCGCTATAAACTTGAATATACTCCAAGCGATTATACAACCCGCTTAATCGATTTATTTGCTCCTATTGGTAAAGGCCAGAGAAGCTTAATCGTAGCCCAACCAAAGACAGGTAAAACCACGATTCTTAGAAATATTGCCAATGCGGTAAGTCAAAATCATCCAGAAGCTAAGATTTTGATTCTCTTGGTGGATGAGCGTCCGGAAGAAGTTACTGAAATGGAGCGTACGGTCGAGGGCGCTGAAGTGGTTGCCTCAACCTTTGATGAAAAACCCGAAAATCATGTAGGTCTTTCTGAAATCGTTTTTGAAAAAGCCAAACGATTAGTAGAAAGTGGTCATGATGTATTGTTGCTCTTGGATTCCATTACTCGATTGGCTAGAGCCTATAATGTTTGCGCAGGCAACAAAGGGCGAACCATGTCGGGCGGGGTAGATTCAGAGGCCCTAAAAGTACCTCGTCAACTTTTCAGTTCGGCTCGAAATATTGAAGGAGGTGGTTCATTAACTATTGTTGCCACAGCTCTTGTGGATACAGGATCTCGAATGGATGATGTAATCTTCGAAGAATTTAAGGGTACGGGTAACAGTGAGATTGTCTTAGATCGAAGAATTTCAGATCGACGAATTTATCCTGCGATAGATATTTTCCGATCCGGAACGCGTAGAGAAGAGTTATTGGTTAGTGAAGCAGAGCGTGAAAAAGTGGTCTTGTTACGAAGATATCTTACCAATATGAATCCATTCGAAGCTATGGAATTCATATTGGATAAAATTAAGGGTACTCGTGATAATATGGACTTTCTCGTCTCAATGAATAAACGATAATTCACTCTTGGCTAGAATCTAGCCAAAAAACACTTGACAGTATACAGGCATGAGTAGTAGTGCAAGCCATAAATATGATACCATCATTGTAGGCTCCGGTCACAATGGATTAGTAACGGCTTGCTACTTGGC
>CAKZLH010000283.1 GCA_937125285.1 uncultured Balneolaceae bacterium
TGGAGATTGTTTGAGTCTAGACGAGCCCGATGAATCATTCGATGCCGTTGGGTTAATTTATGCACACTTTCCACCGGTATTTAAGGATCAGTATTACCCCAAGATTGTATCGCTTTTAAAACCTGGAGGCTGGGTATTTCTTGAGGGATTTAGCGAGAACAATCTACCTTATCGAGAAGCCAACCCGAAGGTGGGTGGTCCAGCGGATCCCGCTTTGTTATTTACTAAAGAAGGGGTAGCTGAAGATTTCAAGAGCTTTAATATTCTGAGTTTAGAAGAACAAGAAGTGTCGTTAAACGAAGGGCGTTATCATGTGGGTACCGCAATGGTCATTCGACTCATTGCACAAAAATCGATTGAGGCAGAGTAGTCCAGAGCTTCCTGGTCGAAAAACCCTTGCCTAAAAACATAACTAACTGTCTTTCCGAGCAATATAAAACCCGTAGCTATAATAATCAGAAAACTGCTTGTACTGGTTAATTTCAGCCCGATAAGCCTCTGCAATACCCGCCGCCATTTCTTGAACATCGGCATCTTGGTGCCGAGAAAATTCACCCTCAAAGTCTTCAATCTTTTTTGAGAGTTCATCGTAGTAGTGGAACCAATCGGATTTTGGAAGCACAAAGTAATTCACCACCTCAAAACCCGCTTCCTTGAGTTGCCGGATCTTCACACTCGGAGGGGCAACCTCGGGATATTCGGCCATCCAAAACTCTTCAAGTTCGGCCGGCCGCTCTTCGGTGATCCAAGTAATTTCACTTACGGCTAGCCAACCTTTAGGCTTTAAAAATTGCGCCCAATAGGCGATTCCGTTTTTAAATCCCATATTGTATATGGCCCCTTCCGACCAAATCATATCTAAGCTCTCTTGTTCAAATGGAAGGTCATCCATCGAAGCTTCTAGAGTACGAATACGATCGCCCAATCCAGCTTCGGCAGCTTGTTGGTTGAGCCTATCTAAAAAAATTGGAAACAAATCTATGGCCGTTATCTGTGCACTCTCAAAGGTTCGGGCCAATTCTAATGTGTGAGCACCCGTACCACAGCCGATATCGGCTATGCGTAATGCATCTTTTGTATTGATATCCACTGAATTTAGAGCTTTTAGGGTGCTCTCCAAACTTCCTGGCCCTTGCCTCTGGGTGTCTCGGTGAAGTTCTATGATGAGATCTAATTCTGTCATGGCGGTTTAGGTATTATTTCGCTTTGATTTCCATTTTTTCCGCAAAGTAATCGCAGAAATCACGCATGTCACCCGAAATGCGTTCATCATTTATGGCCTGCTCTAATGTATCGGCCATACTTACCAAGGTTTGATGAAAAAAGATCTTCATCTCGTCCACGGTCATGTCTCGCGTCCAAAGATCCAGTTTCAAGGTATCCTTGTTGCGATTATCCCAAAGCGAAAGTAGCATTGCTCGGCAATTGGCATGATCCATTCCCTGCAGATCATCCGCGCTCCATTCGATATTGGATGGGATATGTTCTTCGTCAAGTTCTACGTTTATGGTAATCTGTTTCGTTGGCATAATAAG
>CAKZLH010000284.1 GCA_937125285.1 uncultured Balneolaceae bacterium
GGCCCCTTTAGTGGTATATACAGGGATGGGTTTCTTTTGTATGTAGTTATACATTCTTAGGTCGTCGATCCCAGAAACGTGGTCCATGTGTTCGTGGGTTACCAACAAAGCATCTATATGTTTTATGCCTGCAGAGATACTCTGAAGACGGAATTCAGGTCCAGCATCTATTACTATAGAATGCTCACCTTCTTGAAGCCATGCGGAACATCGGTTTCTAAAGTTTCGAGCATCATTAAGGAGTTCTTCTTTATAAAACCCTCCCGCTACTGGAACGCCCATAGATGTGCCACTACCTAGAATGGTGCACTTCACTCTAAACCACCCCACTCATCTGAAAATCCTGAGGGCAAATGAAGTTGCCCCCAAAGTTTTTCAAGTTCTTTTCGAATGGCAGGCTTTATAAAAACACCCTCAAGTGAAATTTGGGAGAGCACCGTGGCTAGGGTTCTAAGTTGAGACTCTATTGGTTTGTTTTTGTTTACCATTACGATTTTATCTCCTTCAATTAAACAGTCTGAACCTAAAAAGACCCCACGTTCTTTTCTGGTTCGGTAGCCTAGTTGCTCGAGTATCTGTTCTAATTCCAGGAATAATTTTTCTGCTTTCATTTAAAATCCAATCCAATTGAAAATAAACTAATGGTAGAACGATAATCAAAATCCATGCCATCGATATTAAAATCTTGGAACAGAGTTTCGTAGGAAAGATAAAAACCTCGACCGCCTCTAGTGGGGTTTATACGAAGAGTGGTCTCTGTTTTAAACTGGTCGGTGTTACCCCCAAAAAAATTGCCTGCCGAGTTGCTAAATCCATACCATTTGGTGGCTCCTGAAGAAAGGGTGAAAAAACGAGCAGGTCGCATTCTAATAATTCCACCAAACCCACCAGAGAAAGCGGTTTGATAAAAACGAGAGGCGTAGCCTTCTTTCGTGGCTGCGGTTATAGCGGTTTCAACCCGAAATGGAATCGCGATTTGTAGCCGTGGCTTTCGTAATAAAAAAGATTCTGTGCCAAGTTCTACACCTAACCTCACAAAGGAGGCCTTGTCATTTCCGATGAATTGATTACCACCGATTAAGTCAATTCTAACCCCGGGAGTGTGGTACTGAATATTTATTAATGAAGGCGTCATTTCCAGCGATTGATCTCCGCTAATGGCAGGACTATCCCCTATATACTCAAAGGAAACGTCACTATAACCCACATACAAGCTTGAGTTGAAGCGCTGCTCATTTTTTTGTTCTTCGTCTACGCTAAACATTTGTGCAACGACAATGCTTGGCGTATAGCTTATTAGGGTTGTTAAGAGAATTGCGTATCTCATCGTTTATCTAAGGAATGAATTTTCTATTTTTTGGTTTATTCAAGGTAAGCAAAACATACTATTTAAGACTATGAAAACAATCACATTACTCTTATTAGGTTTTTTAACACTTAACCTAGGAAACACAGAAAGTACTATGAGCAACCTTAACGACACATTTTATGATTATCCTGTAAAAGATATTGATGGAAACGATTTGGCGCTTGATCAATATAAAGGAAAGGTGATACTCGTTGTAAATGTTGCATCAAAGTGCGGCTATACTCCACAATATGAAGGACTTCAGGCGGTATTCGAAAAATACAATGATAAAGGGCTTGTGGTTTTGGGCTTCCCCGCTAATAATTTCATGGGCCAAGAACCAGGTACAGAAGAGGATATCAAAGAATTTTGTACCCTTAACTATGGCGTTACCTTTCCTATGTCTTCAAAGGTATCGGTACGTGGAAAAGACCAAGACCCCTTATTTGGATATTTAACTAGTCAACCAAACCAAGACTTTGATGGCGGAATCCGTTGGAATTTCGAGAAATTCCTTATCGACAAAGAAGGAAAACTGCAGCGTAGATTTCGCAGTGGTGTAGAGCCAGAGAGCGATGAGTTAACAAGCGCTATCGAAGCTTTATTATAAACTATAGGGGGCATATAAAGAAAAGTGTTGACTATTGAGTCAATTGCTCATTATATTTGATGCTCTTTAATGGTCCGGTAGTTCAGTTGGTT
>CAKZLH010000285.1 GCA_937125285.1 uncultured Balneolaceae bacterium
CACGTTTCGGAAGCCTATAAGGTCGCGGATGAAATTGCAGCATCCGGATATCCCGCTTCCATCATTTCTCTGGACTCTTTCGGCGGCAAGGTAGAGGCCAAAGATTTTAGCAATACCAATGGGGCGGTTCTAGAAAAAGCAGGCGCACTAGTAGGCATTCACACCGATGATTATGTAACCGACTCACGGCTTTTTCTACGCTCCGCGGCTTTTGCAGTTCGTGAGGGCATGAGTAGAGAGAAGGCCTTGGAAGCCATTACTTTATCCAACGCAAAAATGATGCGCTTAGAAGACCGAATAGGTTCATTAAAAAAGGGGAAAGATGCCGATTTGGTAATCTTAAGCGGTGATCCTTTTAGTGTGTATACTCAGGTTCTAGAAACCTGGATTGAGGGCGTTAAGGTCTGGGACCGATCCAATCCAGAAGACAAAATTGTTGCCACGGGAGGGTATGGCGTCTTTCGCCTAAACACCCACACGCATACTCATGAAGGGGGGAACGAATAATGAAAACGACATTAACCTTACTAAGTAAAATTACTGGGTTCTTCATCATTTTAAGTATCCTTTTTCGGGTTGAACCTTACGCCCAGGCCCTTTCTCAGCCCGGTGACACCTATGTGGTTGATGCGGAACTTATTCACGTTGGAGACGGAAGCACCATTACCAATGGCCGAGTGGTTGTTAGCAATGGGCTTATTAGCGCCGTAGGTAGCAAAGAATCTATTCCCATTCCTGCAAATGCCACCGAATTAAGCGCGGATGTTTTAACCCCTGGTTTTATAGATGCACATACTGTGGTAGGTCTTGCCGGTTATTTGAACGATCCCGGTAGTGATCAAGATCAGCTTGATCGCAGCTCAGCTATTCAACCCGAACTTAGAGCTTTAGATGCCTATAACCCACTAGAGCCTCTTGTTGGGCATCTTCGAGACCACGGTGTCACTACTATCCAAACCGGTCACGCCCCTGGTGCACTCATATCAGGTCAAAGCATGATCATAAAAACTAGCGCCCAATCAGCCGAAGAAGCACTTAATCCTTCATCCATGCTAACCTTTTCTCTAGGAGGGGTTATAAGTAGCGCCTTTTCCAAGCCCGGAACACGCGCAAAAGCAATGGCTATGATTCGGCAAGAACTCATCAAAGCCCAAGAATACGCCCAAAAAAGAGCCAATGGAAAGCTTACCAGCAGAGACCTGTCTCATGAAGCTCTAGCCGATTTACTTGAGGGTAAATCTACGGCCCTTATTAGTGTACATCGTGCTCAAGATATCTTAACGGCTTTGCGCCTTCAAAAAGAATTTGGATTCGACATGGTTCTCGACGGCGCAGCAGAAATCTATTTGGTTTTAGATGAGGTTAAAGCCGCCAATGTGCCCATTATTCTTCACCCAACCATGCTTAGAGCAACCGGTGAAGCCATAAATGTTTCCATGGAAACTCCTGCTATGCTAGCTAAGGAAGGGGTTTCGTTTGCCTTTCAGAGCGGGTATGAGGGTTACGTGCCAAAAACTCGGGTTGTCTTATTTGAAGCGGGCGTTGCTGTTGGTAATGGCTTAAGCCCACAAGACGCGATTAAAAACCTAAGCTT
>CAKZLH010000286.1 GCA_937125285.1 uncultured Balneolaceae bacterium
GCTGGTCGGGATGAATCTGGATTATCTGCTGCACATGTATGCCATGATTCGGCGAGGGGAAGACCTCAGCTGGAAAAGGACGGCCCCCATTCGTTACAGCGCCTTAACCACGACCTTGGCTATTGCGAGTTTGATGTTTGCGGACCTGGATGGTTTTGTTCAGCTCGGAATGATTGTGACGATCAATGTGCCTATTCATCTGGTCAGTTGTTATCTGTGGTTACCCTACTCAGCGGCGGCCCGTAAAGGGGGAGCGGGGTCTTCGGATGAGGCTGTTCCAAAGGCAGAGATATCGAGAGGTCCGGAGGGGTCGGTAGGTTCGGTAGGTTCGGTAGGTTCGCTGATACGTTGGGGAGGTGTCACACTTGGCCTAATCTTAGTTATGGGAGCGTATTTTGGTCTGGAGCATGTGGAGTTCAATTCGGATTTCAACTCGCTGGAGCCGGTAACCCGAACCCCTGATTTTCGTGAGGCCGCTAGAAAGATACCTGAGCCCAATTTTGTTCGGGAGCCTTCTTTTTTGTTGGCGCCCAGTAAGGATTCGGCAAAAATCTTTTTTACTGAGCTCAAGACTCGCTTGAATGATTCGAATCGGGAGGATGATCTTGGGTATGTGGATCAGGTAGAATCGCTGGTTGGGCGGATGCCCACTGAAGCTGATGAAGTGGAACGTAAGCGCCAAAAAATTGAGGAAATTCAGGACCTTATTCGGATAAATCAAGAATATATGGCTGCCTTAGATGGCGATATTCAGCGCTATGCCGAATGGGCTCTTATCGCGGAGGTTCCTACCGAGGAAGCTCTCCCAGAATATTTGCTGAATCGATTTAGTTTACGATTGGGTGGCTTGGCGCCCCTGATTTTGGTATATCCCAACAGTAGTTTAGCAAGCGGGGATAACTCCGTAGCATACCTTGAAAATTCTGGGATTTTGTATGCGCGAGATGGCACCCCCTATGTGCTCGCGAGTACTCAACTGATTGCCGCTAGTGTACTGAAACGGCTTATGGCGGATACTCGTTGGGTGACCATAGCTCCCTTTATGGCTTTATTTTTGGTAATTTTTGGCATTTATCGAAGATTATCTTGGGTGATGATGGCCCTAGTTCCCTTGGTGGGTACATTTTTGGTCTTGTTGAGCTGGAATTTTTGGTTCACGGTACCTTTACATGTCTACAATGTGGTGGTGCTCCCCATAATTATCGGTGTATCGGTGGATAACGGAATACATCTGGTTCACAGTTATCAAAGGCATGGGAAAGATTTTTTTAAACCCTTCTGGTCTAGGGTATATCCGGTATTGGTGGGATGTTCATTCACAACGGTGCTAGGTTTTGTGGGTTTACTGTTTGTGAATCATCCTGGCATGGTGGATATGGGAGCCTTAGCCATAGGCTCGATAAGTATTTCGGTACTGGTGACTCTTGGTTTTGCCATGTGGCTGAATAGCTGGACACATCGCGGGTAGAGGCAGGCTGGTTGAATTATGGCTGTTTGAATCCAACCACATCCGTTAAATCCCAGTCTTGAATGCGAGCTGTGATTCGTTGATCGACTCCTTGCTGAAGTTTTCCAACCCCTCGAAACAAGAAGT
>CAKZLH010000287.1 GCA_937125285.1 uncultured Balneolaceae bacterium
GTTTGTGCGTGCGATAGAACAGTTAGTGAAAAGAGTATAGAACATACTCCTATAAGTCTTTTAATATACATTGTAGCCCAGATGGTTTAATTTTTAACCCATAATCACCGTTTTCGCGGTGTTTATGCATGTAGTGTGTGTTAACTCACTAAAAACTAATGAGCCTATACCCAAATTGAACTACCGAATCGGGTAGTTTTTTAAAAAAAATGAACCTTGAGTAAGGTGTTTATGAATAACCCTAAAAAAAATCCTTGGTAATTAGAACGAATAATCAGTTCGAAGCAATAGTTGGTGCTGGAGTTTATTTTCTGAGAATAGATTCTTGGATCTATGCTCAAGGCTAACTCTTAAACCGGTTCCAAACACATCTTGTTGGAGTTGAAAACGAAACCTGTTTTCATAATTCTTTCTACTAGAATTAAAATCGTACAAAAACTCATTACTCCATTTCAATGGAAGTAACTTTGAAGTTGATTCATTAAGGTTCAAATCCAGTTTGTAGCGCCACCGATTACTGTAGGTTTCACGAAAGCGTTGTTCAAAACGAAACCCATGTACAATTCGGTACTTAAGTCGACTTTGCTGGAAGCTTACTACGGTCGTTGGTCTAAATTCATTCGTAGCTTCCTCCTTAAAAGGACGATATCTCCTATAAGTAAATCGAGCGTCTACAGACCAATTTCCTTTTTTATATACTCGATTGGAAAAAGTCTGTTCTACGAAAAAGATTTCCGGTTCCTCGTATCTATTATAATCTAGATAAACGATGGATGAGGTTTTAACAGGCTCAAATAGACCTATTTCAAACTGAGAACTGAAGTTATGATAACTAATAAGCCCTGGATTTTGGGCAAACGTAACGGTAGTAAGCAGTACAAACAGTACTGAGTTTACAAGTAATTTCAAGGGGTATGCTGATCATTATTAGTGAGAATCACTCTAAACGCATTAGATCATAATGCCTGTAAGAATGACTCCTAATAATATAGTTAAATAAAATACCCGTTTTTTGGTATCAGGCTTCTTCAAACCCAACAAATTCTTGTTGATGAAGTGTTCGAATCCGTATTTGTAGTAATTTTTATACATAAAGATAACATTTTGGCTAATGTTACCAAATTGTTAACAGAATGTAAAGCCAATGTTACCTAATTATTTTTCGACTACTGAGGCCGCAATAATTTGGCGCAGTAGCTGCCCTGTAGGCTCTCCCCGAATCATCCGCGTTTGTTTCATAATTATGCCAATAAGACCCAACTCTGGATCGGCATAGTATTGCGTATTGAAATATCCTCCCCAATCGAAGGTACCTGCACTGCCTCGAACGCCTTCGGCAAATCCTCCCTGGGTAGTAACCCCAAAAGCTAATCCATGGTATTCCTTACCGTTACCAAATAGTTCCCCGGTTTGATTGGTCATGATTAAATCGATGGTCGTAGGACTGAGGATGCGATGCTCATTGAATACTCCCCCGTTTAGGTACATCTGAAGAAAACGAGCATAATCCTGAGCGGTGCTGCTTAGGCCTGCTCCGCCGCCAAAAAATCGTTTGGCCCCTTCTTTAGGGTAATCGGCGTCATAGTACCCATCGGGATGTCCGGTGTATTCGACCCAATTGCCCGCGTCATCTTTGGTTTGAACGGAAACCAAGCGCTTGTATTGAGCCGGACGTAGATAGAACTGGGTGTCTTTCATCCCGAGAGGTTCAAATAACTCCTCGCGTAGAAATTGATCATAGGGTTGGCCCGTAATCACCTCAACCAGATAACCCAATACATCTAGGCCTTCAGAATAGGTGAATTTGGTTCCTGGATCGTGATGTAAGGGAAGACGGGCAAGACGCTCTACACTTGCTTGAATACTCGTATTGTCTGTGGTAAACAGATCAACGACCCCGGCTTTCTGATAGATTTTTCGCATCCGAGCGTCGGCATCGATAATCCCGTATCCCAACCCTGATGTATGCGTTAACAAATGCCTTATGGTAATGGGTGTTGCGGCCGGTCGGGTAGTATAGGTCGAATCATCTTCATTAAAATCGACCAGTACGATTGGATTTTTGAAGGCGGGAATATAATTGGCTACCGGATCATCTAAGCGAAAATAGCCACGTTCCCAAAGTATCATGACTGCGGTAGAGGTAATGGCCTTGGTCTGAGAGGCAATCCGAAAAATATGATCGGTTCGCAAGTATTCACCGGAACGGGGATTAGCAATGCCAAAAGCTTTTTCATAGACCAAGTAACCATTGCGCATAACCAGCGCCACGGCTCCTGGAATTTGCTCGGTATCAATCGCACGAGTAATCATAGAATCGATGTACGCTAAACGCTCACTAGACATGCCCACCGACTCGGGAAGGGCATTAGGAAGAGGCCTAATCTCGGGAGTTCCAACGGGGCCTTGTTCTCGAATTTGCCCAACACTTGTGCCTACGAAAAACAGGCTGAACAGGGTGATAAAAAGTAGTTGACGGATATTTTTTTTCATAATTGTGGTCGTCATCATTGTAGTTGGTATTGCGGTAGTCGTGGTCGTTATCTTTGTTTATGGCTTAATGTATGATTTAATTTCGACTCATTTGCTCTCGCAAT
Organism: uncultured Balneolaceae bacterium; assembly: GCA_937125285.1. Lineage (GTDB taxonomy): Bacteria > Bacteroidota > Rhodothermia > Balneolales > Balneolaceae > UBA1275. The sequence goes on from CAKZLH010000287.1 coordinate 2,598, forward strand.
AATCGCTGCGCCGTTTCCCAATCCAGCACCGAGCTTAGCCCTCCTTTCATATGCTTATCCATGAGTTCCAAGGCTATTTGCGCCCCCTCATAAAGGCCTTGTTCGTAGTTTTTTTGCCCTTGGTTTGTACCGCTTTTTCGGGTTGAACCACCCACCTCCCCTTGTGCCTTCCCCACCATATACCCAAACAAGAAAGCCGTACTAGCTACCGATACCATTACTAGGATTTCCATCTTTATTCCTCATTAATTGCTTTTATTCACCAATTAACCCATATTTGTATAGACTTACAATGAGTTGGTCCGTTTTTGGTTGCTAATAATACATTGTAATTAATCATCTACACTAATGGTTGACATTATTATCACGTCTCATGGTATCAAAAAATACCTGACTATTTCACATCTTGTCATGGTTGGGGCTTTGGTTTTTTTCGTTTTTTCTTTCAATCGTTTTGATGCGGTTGCTCAAGTCCCTCCTAACACTGAAGTGTTTATGGCCGATATTCGAATTGCCAATGGTAATTTTGAAGTATTGCAGGTGAAAAATGTTTCAGAAAATGAAGGCTACGACAGCCAGCCTTCTTTCTCTCCCGATGGCCAAAGTTTATTATATGCCTCAAACAGAGGTGGTGAAACCGACATCATAATGACCAGTGTTTGGTCATTAAATAAAATCTGGCTTACCGATACCCCCAACCGAAGTGAGTATTCTCCACAGTTACGGCCGGGGCATCAACAGGTGAGTTATGTAACCCTTACGCCCGACGGCGTACAAGACTTCCGAGTGCAAGAACTGCCCGGTTCGGTTTCAACCCGAAAAGAACAGATTATTGAAGCAGAGGAGATTATTGGGTATTACACTTGGATTAATGAGTCAGATTACTTGTGTTTTGTGCTTCCCACCAGTGAATCGCCTACTACATTGCAGTGGCATCAGGGTTTTGGGATGGGGATGGGTGATGTTACCAAGCAGGTGATGCAAAGCAATCCAGGGCGAAGTTTTCATCAGGTGCCCGATAGCGATCTCATCAGCTTTATCGATAAAACGACCGAACCCTGGCAGATTAACTTGTGGAATCCTGCATCGGGAGATCGTGAAGTCTACGCTCCAACCTTGGAGGGATCTGAGGACATGGCGTGGCTACCGGATGGGCAAGCCATTATGGCCTCCGGTTCAATCATTTACTTTTGGAATAGCACACAGTGGCAACCTCTCATGGATTTGAGCAGCGCAGGCGTTACCAACATCACTCGCCTAGCCGTTAATAAAAAGGGTGAGAAGTTAGCGTTTGTGGGTGAGCTTAGTGCTCGTGATGCCAGTAACTAGGATCTTGCTTCGCCTTATTGGTGGTTTTCCGAAAGGAGGAATGAGGCGTTCCAGACAGGCATTTTAGCACCCATGGATATTCGTCGGTCACATAATAACCGTACTGTCCATTCACGGTCATTCCGTTACACTCATCCAAATCACCAGAACCGGTAAAAGCATAATCATCAATGTAGAGGCCGGTGTAGCTTCCACCCGGATTGGTGTTATCTGGCCCAGGGCGATTACCTTGTTTTAAAGTGTAGCCTGAAACAGCTTTCCGGACGTTTCCTGTTGCAGGATCTTTAAAATAACTACCAAATATGGGGAACCCGTCCGCAGCAAAACCAATCACTGGGGACCCTTCGCTCCTAGGCGAATCATTAAACATGGCCATGGGATTTCCGTGATAGTGATAGGTTCCATCGGGTTGAGTGTGGGCATTATGGGCATCGGCGCCAAACTTAGAGTCTATACCTAAGGGATCGACCAACCAAGGATCACTAGGGGTACAGCCAACCGCCACGATTCCCTGAGGGTTGGCTTGAGGAGAGGTAGGACGGTAACATCCGGCCGAGAGCATATCCAAGACCACACCGTTTAGCATAATAGCATCAAAATAGCCTTGGCTTAACTCCGTAGGTGAATTCGCTTTTGTAGGATTTTGCTTAAGCGTAAAAGACCGGGTTACTTCGGCCACATCTGTAGCAAAACTAGCGGTAGCATCGTTAAAATTATGGTTGGGAATCCCATTTACCAAAATGGTACAGCCTGAACTTCCTTTTTCTACATGCACCGAACCTTCAAATCCAACGTTGCGCTTTAGATCTTTTACGGTTGAAAAATACTCGTTGATGTATTCCTCACAATCAGCGGAGGTTTTGGTAAATATCGCCTCTGTTATATCTTGAGAGGTGGTTTCTGTTTCGTTTGTGTCGTTGGATGCCGGTTCGGAACTACAGGCGACCAACAACAAAAGAAGGGGAAATATTCCAAATGTTGTTTTCATGTATGTGAAATCTACTTCAAATGCTAGGTGAAATTTTGATAAAGAAATTACACATTATTCACAAAGTTTTCGAATAAGCCCACTGAAGATAATACCATGGAATGGGAGAACTGAATACCAATAGAGCCTTCCTGATATTCCCAATGGTCGAAACGTAGCGGTTTGAACCAAGAGATCATCTTCTATTTTGAACTCCAGCCAAGCTTCCCCTGGGAGTTTCATTTCTGCAAACAACAGTAACCGACCTTTGGCTTTATCCACATCGACTACTCGCCAGAAATCGAGGGCATCGCCCACCGCTATACTATCTTGATTGGTTCGGCCTCTTCTGAGCCCCACCCCGCCGATAAGCTTGTCTAAAAATCCTCGAATTTGCCACAGCCACGTACCGAAGTACCATCCGTTATGCCCCCCAATGCTCCAAACCTTAGCAATGGTCTGTTCTCGATCTCGAATACTGTGCCTGCGGATGTCGGTAAAGCAACCAAAACGGGGAACCATGGAATACTTCTCGATTGCGATGGTGGTGCCGCTACTCGCATAGGAATCTTTCCATGAAGAAGCGATTTGATCCTGTTCAATCTTATGGAATGCTTTTAGCAGCGCCGCCCGATAAGAAATGGGTTGAATGCCCAAAAGTTCTCTAAGTTCATTGGGCTCGCAAACCACCTCAATTTTCATGCTATCGACCAGTGATCGGGCTAGGAGATAGGAGGTTGAGGTAACAAAATACAACCAGTAAGAGGAGAGCTTTGGAGTCATCACGGGTACAGTCCAGATGTGTCTATTTAGGCCTCTAACTTCAGCAAAACCCAACAGCATTTCCTTATAGGTGAGTATATCATCGGACCCTATATCATAGTGATGATTGTAGGTTTCTTCTCTGCCAAGCACTCCTGTTAAAAATTTGAGCACATCCGAAATACCTATCGGCTGCGTCCTGGTTTTTAGCCATTTAGGTGCAATCATCACAGGAAGTTTTTCCACCAAATCTCGTATGATTTCAAAAGATGCACTGCCCGACCCTACAATAATACCCGCTCGGAGGGTGGTAAGAGCATAGTGTTCCGAGTGAAGGAGTTGTTCCACCCGTTTCCTTGAATTCAAATGCTCGGATAGTTTTTCTTGGTTCACAATTCCACTTAAATAGATGACTTGCTTCGCAGATGTCTGTTCGATGCGATCTTTAAAATTACGGGCACATTCGGCTTCAACCCGTTCATAATCGACTGATGAAGACATGGAATGCACCAAATAATAGGCGGCATCTATGTCGCCGGGTATGTTCTGTAGACTGGAGGCGTCCGTTAAATCAACTTCAATAACCCGTATGATTTGGTCTATTGGAGGAGCGTCTTCGGGGAGCGAGAGGTCGGGCAGATTGAACCGGTTTTTATCACGAACACAACAGCTAAGTGTATGCCCATTTTGCACGAGTTCTGAGAGAAGTCGTTTGCCAATATATCCGGTTGAACCTGTGAGTAAAATGTGCATGATTAGTGGTATAAATGATTTAGTACTACAACCATAGAATCTATTCATTTCATTCACCTCAGAAGCTTTCTGCCACATTCCTACTCTAATCGAACACTTTTAGGAACTCCAATACCTACAATTCTCGTTAAAAGGGCATGTTAAAAATCGCTTGGCATCCCGTTTATGTTCATCCCGTACCCGAAGGACATCGCTTTCCCATGGAGAAATATGAACTTCTACCTCAACGTCTGAAAAGGGAAGGACTGGTTATCGATACCGACTTTTTTGAACCCTCGGAAGGATTCAAGTATGATTTAAGTGTACATGAAAGCGAGTATCTCGAGCGGCTTTTTGCAATCAAACTCACCAAAAAGGAAGAACGGGCTAGCGGTTTTGAACTCAGTGAATCACTGGTTCAACGTGAACTCCGCATCACCAATGGTACGGTTGAAGGGGCACTTTGGGCACTAGAGCATCGGTCCGCTGCTTTTAATATTGCGGGCGGAACACACCATGCCTCCTCCAATAAGGCCGAAGGGTTTTGCCTACTCAACGATCAAGCGGTTGCCGCTCGCCATTTACTTAACCATACCCCTTGTAAGAGCATCCTCATTGTAGATTTAGACGTACATCAAGGCAATGGAACCGCACAGATTTTCGCCAACGAGAAACGGGTATTCACCTTTAGCATGCATGGTGCCAATAACTATCCCTATCATAAACCGCCATCCGATCTGGATATCGCGCTCCCTGATCATACATCAGATCAGGATTATTTGGAGCAACTCGCTTCTCATCTTCCAACGCTCATCGAAAGCGTTCGTCCCGACTTTATTTTTTACTTAGCAGGTGTAGATGTGTTGAAAGAAGACAAGCTAGGCCGTTTATCTCTCAGCTTAGAAGGTTGCAAAACTCGTGATCGGCACGTATTTGAGCTTGCTAAACATCACGATATTCCCATTATGACCACTATGGGAGGAGGTTACGCACCGGACATAGCTTTGATACTGGAAGCTCATTGTAATACTTTCCGCGTGGCCGCCAGTCTATTTGATTAGCGTAATCCGCCTTTGACGCACTTGTTCGCCCGCATAGACCCGTACCAAGTAAGAACCCGACACCCAATCATGGGCCTCTATTGTCACCGGATGAACCCCCGGACCTTTCACTCCCAAGTTTTGTTCTAAGCGCAAACGACCCATATAATCCCAAACTTCCACCCGAAGTTGGGCCAAAGTACTCAGTTCCACCTGCATTCTTGTACTCGGGTTGAAGGGATTCGGATACGCCGGTTTAAGCTCAAAAAATGAAGGCGATGGCCTATTAACCCCTTCATCTAGATTCTCACTGGAATTGCCGTTAACCTGCTCAAAAGCCAAAAACTGCCATCCTCCTAAACTAAATTCTAAATCGCTGGAAAGCCCTACAAGTTCATCGGTGAAGATATTCCGATAAGTTCCTTCCGAAAATGTATCGGTTGGCTGAAAATCCACGGTTTCGGAACTCAAATTAAACATCCCTAACACATAATCACCATTCATACTTCGCTCAAACATGTAGATAGGTGAATTCTGGGTGGTTTTTATACGTACGGCCTCATTTTCATCATAGCCATTCCACAGAGCTGCATTACGACGCTTAAGATCAAATAATCGCCGGTAATAGTCGAAGAGCGGATAATCTCTCCAAGGTATGAGGTCTTTATCAAAAAACGCTAACTGTTGGGTAATTCCAGCTTCTTCACCATTATATACCAGCGGCATTCCATTGATCAAATGGCTAAGCACGGCAAAATTCACGGCACGTGGACCAAAAAGCTGAACAGGACTACCCTCCCAAGCATTTTCATCATGATTGGATACAAAATAGAGTCGATAGGCTCCATCCGAGTACTTAGATTGTTCGCTATTCACAAAGGTTCGAAAACTATTGGCATCGGCCACACCTTGGGTAATTTGACTTAAAATGCCTCCTCCAAAACCATAGTAGGCCCAACTGTAGTTCATATGAAATCCTAGGTCGATAAGCTCCTCACC
>CAKZLH010000288.1 GCA_937125285.1 uncultured Balneolaceae bacterium
CGTCATCGGTATGTGGGGCTAAAATGAGTACTTTTTGGATCCTTTCCATAATGATTAACTTAAAATCCGACTTTCTTGTAGAATATATGTTCTATTTTAGACAAATTTCGTTTCGAACGGATGTGATTTTTAATTACTGCCATATTTGATAACTGGGTTGTATTAATCAAAGTAATGGGATGACCTATATGATTAATAAGAAATTGCTGCATTTTAATATGCAACTTTTGGCCTCGAGCGTTTGGTATAACACCTGTCATAAGTCCCTTATACGTATGCTGATCAATCATTTTTAACATAAAAAAACCAACTACTTCGGTATCTATTTCACAGACACAGGTAAGAACATCCTCACTTCTTATATGATTTGAAACAGCTGATGTGTAATATCTGCTACAAGCCCCTTCATCAAAAAATATTGGATTATTCAAACGAGTCTTGTAGTTAGGATTCATACACATAGACTCCTGATTGATGGAAAGTATAGTCTCAACATCACTTTCTACTACAAAACGAATATTAGTCGAATCAAAGGATTCAGGAATTACCTCGGTAGTAAATTCTATAAAAGATTCTACCAACAAAAAATTATTCTTCTGGGCGAGAATCAACGAGTCAAAATCATCACTAGCTATTCTCCACTCTAAAAGTGCGTGGTCTTTTATATGGGATGTATCCACTGAAGTATCTATTCGATACCAACTAATCCCATAAAAATCTGACATCCATTGATCTAAAATCATTTACTTTTTTACATAAGGTTTTGCAGGTATACCTATCCATGTCTCACCTTCTGGGACATCTTTTGAAACAAAGGCCATAGCACCTATAGTAACCTTATTGCCAATATGTATGCCATGGTGTAGAACCACATTTGTTCCTATAAAGCAATCGGCTCCAATGTGAGCACCACCTATTGAATTTTTTCCGGCATCTAGATTATTGGTCATGACTCTGGGAGATATATATGTTCTATCACCAATTTTACAACCCCTTGCAATGATCGTGTCGTAACGTAAAGTTACATGATTACCAATAGTACATTGACCAGAGGTTGAAACCCTAGAATCTATGTAACAATGGGAACCAAGAATGGTTTGGTTACGAAGTTCCACATAATTCATTAAGGTGGTACCCTCTCCTATATGCACACCATCCTTGATGATACAAAATGCCCCAATTGTGACATCATTCTCTATAACGACATCGTCTTCAATTACAGAACTTGGATGAATGGTTACATTTGTTCCGATTTTTGCTTTCTCTGAAATCATATCTATTGAATCTTATTGAAAAAATCTAATGTTAATTCGATGATACGGGATTGATCATCTTCAGTTAGTGAGTAAAAA
>CAKZLH010000289.1 GCA_937125285.1 uncultured Balneolaceae bacterium
ATGGATATATCCGATCATGATGCCATACAATCCTGGGTGGAGAGTGAATTCAAAAGTCAGAACATCACACCTGATATTTTAATCAATAATGCGGGAGTTGGATATTTTGATCAGGTAGAAGATCTGCCTCTCGAACAATTCGAACAGATGATGCAGGTGAATGTATCCGGGGTTTTTTATCTAACTCGACACATTACTCCTCTCATGAAAGCAAATCCTAAAGTGTGTCATATCATCAATATTGCCTCAGTAGCCGCCTTGATGGGAAATCCTAAAATATCCGTCTACAATGCCACAAAATATGCCCTAAGAGGATTTAGTGATGCCCTTTTTAAAGAATTACGCTACGATGGAATAAAAGTTAGTTGTTTCTTCCCAGGCTCAATTGCTACTCGGTTTTTTGATCATATCGAAGACATTACCGTGCATGATGGTATGATGCACCCAGACGAAGTAGCCAATACCTTAATCCATGTACTGGAGACCTCGGATAATTTCCTGATTAATGAAATTACCATGCGGCCCCTTCAACCCAATGGAAGCAAATAAGATGCGTATGCTCTTACTACTATTTGCCCTATTTCTAGTGGTATTCACGGCATGTGAACCTAAAAATGGTCCTCGTATTGCCGCCCCAGAAACCCTATTAGATGATTCGCTTTACATTCCCCTGTTAGCGGAAATGCAATTACTTCAAGTATGGAGTACCACAGCCGACTCGGTCAATCTAGAAGACCTAAAAAAAGAGGTATTTAAGCAATACGGGATTTCAGAATATGATTTCGAACAAACTCATCGATACAATCAGAGTGATTACCAACGTCAACGAGCTCGTTTAGACTCTGTAAAATTACTTATTGAAGCTGAAAAAAGGCGTATCCAAGGTTATTAACCTTCGTTTGTCGAAGCCTTACTCGTCCCGTCGATTCTCAGTCTTTCTTTTGATAGCTGAGCAACTCCTCAGGAACTTCTTCTATCATTCTATGGTGTAACAACCAGCGAATGGCATCATCTAGTTTATCCTTAGGCCATTCAATTCGCTTGCGTAAGGCACTGTAATTGATTCGACCCTGCTCTATGATATCCATCACAAACTGAACATCCGAAAGCGAAGCAATAGATTCATGTGCACGACTCAAGGCTTCGCAATTGTCGCAGTGCCCACAAGGAGTATGAGCATCTTCACCAAAATAGTTTCGCAAAAATAATTCACGGCACAGCTTGGTTTCAGCATATAATGCCATCCAATTGAGTTTCTCACGAGCGTGTTTTTCACGAGTCTTCAGCCACGAAAAATCCAATGGTATGGTTTTTTGCCGCGCATCTGTAAGAAAAATCTGATACTCACTTTCTACTATCTCATAGCGCAACCAGCCATCTTCCTGCATCAATATATCCAAATACGATTCTAACATAGAAGCCTCATAAGCATGCAATCCCTTAAACCATATCTGTGTTTCGGACCAAGGAATAACAACTCGCTCATGATAGGACGGAAGGCCATAACTTCGGAAGATACGGTCGACAAGTAACTGCTTATCCAGATCCTGAATCTGATCGATGATTCCCGACATCGTTTCTGCGGGATACCGAAATTGAAGTATGAGTGCTCGCTCCCGACGTTCTCTGGCTTCAATAATTCCCCACTGGTTAAACCGGTCGAGTAGGTTGCGCCAACGATGGGCAGATTCCCCACTACGCTGGACTAGAGCATCCAATGGCAAGGCTACCTTTTCTTCCATCTTAGATCCTACCGCTAAAGTTAGTGCGTCACACAACCAGTCGTAATATCTCTGCAAAACTTCTTTACTTGGATACTGATCCTCCAGTTGTTCGTAGGCTTTTTGAAGATGATGGGCATTATAAAACAATACAGGAAAACTGCTGTGTCCATCCCTACCCGCTCTACCTGCCTCTTGATAATAGGCTTCTAGACTACTAGGAAGCCCTTCGTGGAAAACGTACCGACAGTTGGGTTTATCGATACCCATGCCAAAGGCGTTGGTGGCTGCAACCCAAGGTATATCTCCCGAGATCCACCCCTGTTGAATACGACTTCTCTCCTCCGAAGATATTCCAGCGTGATAAGCGGCTGCGGTAATCCCTCGGTCTTGCAATCGTTTTGCCCATTGCTCTGAATTAAATCGAGTACCCGCATAAATCAATCCATCCCCTTCATCACGCACCTTCACAATACTCGACATCATGCGTTCAACCGTTTGTTCGGTATGCAATACCCACCATTTCAGATTATCTCGAGTAAACGGAAGGGCAATTTCGATAGGCTCGTCAAATGCCAAAACCTCACAAATGTCTTTACGAACCTGAGGAGTTGCGGTTGCGGTAAGGGCAATCCACTGCGCAGATGGACAATGTTCAACCAAATAATGAGCAATTTCTCGATAGGCTGGCCTAAACTCATGGCCCCACTCCGAAATACAGTGCGCCTCGTCAATGGCAATTAACCAAATGGGTAGATGAGCCAACTCTTGTTGTACCCGATCCGTCGCCAACCGCTCGGGCGCACAATACAACAAATCATACATCCCGTTTCGAGCATTTACCCACCGCTGCTCTGCTTCTTTAAAGGACAAGCTTGAATTGATAAAGGTGGCCGAAACGCCTCTACTCTGCAATTGTTTCACTTGGTCTTCCATTAAGGCGACCAAGGGACTAATGACCAAACAAAGTCCTTCGAAACTAACCGCGGGCACCTGATAACACAACGACTTACCAGCCCCGGTTGGAAAAATACAAAGGGTTTTTTCTCCCTTACAAACGGCTTCAATCGCCCGATCCTGACCAGGCCTAAAGTCCTCATATCCCCATATACGATGGAGTGTTTGACGACATGCTTCATATCGGGTTGAATGATTAGCCATGAGCCTTAAAAATTACAAGATACATTACTACTAAACGGACCTTTCACAGCCCTAATCCTACTCTTTGTTGAGGGTCTATACTGTCAAACTAGAGTAATACGGGAACAGGAGACAACTGAGAATTAACAGGGAAATCCTTCGTTAAATCAGTGGTAAATTTCCCTCAAAGATATTATCGAAAGATGTGTCTTCATCCAAATCAGATTCCACCATCATAGCAACAACATCACCCACTTTAGAGCAAGAAATAAAGTTATCTGCATTCAAATCTGGAGTAACTAACCCCTTAGCAATAACCAACTCAACGGCCTGTTCAACCCGTTTAGCTTCTTCTAACAAACCAAAATGCTCTAAAAGCATAGCCAATGAAAGAATGGTGGCCAATGGATTGGCAATATCTTTACCAGCCGCTTGTGGATAGCTTCCATGAATAGGCTCAAACAGAGAAGTTGCTTCCCCTAATGATGCCGAAGGAAGAAGCCCAATGGACCCAGTAATCACACTGGTTTCATCCGAAATGATATCACCAAACATATTTCCTGTTAGAATTACATCGAATTGCGATGGATTTTGCACTACCTGCATGGCGGCATTGTCTACAAATAAATAATCCACCTCTACGCTCGGATAATCCTTAGCCATTTTTTGAACTACTTCACGCCACAAGCGAGAACTTTCCAACACATTGGCTTTATCGACCAAGGTAAGTTTATGCCGTCTACGCCCCGCCGCCTCAAAAGCCATTGTAGCTATACGTACAATCTCATCTTCATGATAATAACACGTATCAAAGGCCGCGCGCCCCCCCTCTAAACGTCCTTTGTCACCGAAATAGATCCCACTTGTCAGCTCCCGATAGACCACTAAATCCGTCCCTTTTATACGCTCTTCTTTCAGTGGCGATCGATCCACAAGCGGACTAAACAAACGAACAGGCCGAATATTGGCATACAAACCCAATTCCTTACGCAGCCGCAAAAGTCCCTGTTCGGGGCGAACCTTAGCCGATGGGTCATTATCGTATTTGGGATCGCCAATCGCACCAAAAAGCACGGCATCTGCCATCCTGCAGATGTCAATGGTTTCTTGAGGTAAGGGATTCCCTGTCTCGTCAATAGCTATGGCCCCCATTAACGCATAATCGGTAATAAACTCATGATTATAGCGATTGGCAATAGCGTCCATCACTTTTACGGCTTGCTTGATCACTTCTGGGCCGATACCATCTCCGGGTAGAACCGCTATTCTTTTTTTCATACTAGGATAAACTCTTTCAAATATTAAAAGCTAAAACTCGATATGATTGTTTTCGAAGGCTTTAATCTGCTCCTTTTTACTCAACAGAAAATCGATGTCATCGTATCCGTTCAACAAGCACATTTTCTTATAGGAATTGATCTCAAAATGTTCTTCAATTCCCAAATCCCCCACCTTCAACACCTGCTCCTCTAGGTCTATTTCGATCACCGTCATCGCTTCTTTTTCCACCCCATCCAAAAGCTTTTGGAGCACCTCACGACTCACCTGAACAGGAAGCAGTCCATTGTTCAATGCATTCCCTTTAAAAATATCCGCAAAATAACTCGAGATTACGGCCTTAAATCCATAGTCCACCAAGGCCCAAGCCGCATGCTCACGTGAAGAGCCACAACCAAAGTTTTCACCTGCCACCAAAATAGAACCCGAGTAATTTGGGTTATTCAGCACAAAATCAGATTTTTCATGGCCTTGTTCATCAAATCTCCAGTCTTTGAACAAATGATCTCCAAATCCCTCTCGGGATGTCGCTTTTAAGAAACGCGCCGGAATAATTTGATCGGTATCGACATTCTCTTCCCTAAGAGGTACCGCAGGACTTAATAAGGTTGTAAATTTTTCCATTAGGCTACGACCTCCTCATTCATGTAATTCCGAGGATCAACAATCTTACCTTCCACGGCAATAACGGCCGCCGTAAGTGGGCTTACCAATAAGGTGCGAGCTCCTGGCCCTTGCCTGCCCTCATAATTTCTATTCGAGGTCGATACACAGTACTCCATTTTAGGAATTTTATCTTCATTCATTCCCAAACAAGCCGAACAACCAGGACCTCTGAGCTCGAAACCCGCTTCGGATAAAATATCATGTAAGCCTTCCTTTCGGGCTTGCGCCTCCACCTGCTTCGAACCTGGAACGATGAAAGCTTGAATACTATCCGATTTCTTCTTCCCTTTCACATAGTCGGCAACAATGCGCAAATCCTCTATTCTAGAATTGGTACAACTGCCAATGAATACGTGATCAATGGGCATATCCAATAGGGACGCTCCGGCCTCCAATCCCATATACTCAAGGGATTTTAACAAGTTTTCCGGACGTTCTACTTCATCGGTAGTTGGAATACGCTGGGTAATACCCATGCCCATTCCTGGATTGGTCCCATAGGTGATCATGGGTTCAATATCTTCGGCTCTGAACACAAATTCTTGATCAAAAACCGCATCATCATCGGAATAAAGGGAATTCCAATACTCCAAAGCTTCATCCCATCGATCGTTAGGGGCATAGGCGCGACCTTTCACATAGTCAAAAGTGGTTTGATCAGGGGCAATCATGCCACCACGAGCTCCCATTTCAATGCTCATATTACAGATGGTCATTCGAGCTTCCATTGAAAGTGAGCGAATGGCCGAACCGGCATATTCCACAAAATAACCGGTACCACCCGAGGTACTTAACTTCGAAATAATATAAAGAATAATGTCTTTTGAATAGATTCCTTGGCCCAACTCACCATCAATGGTAATACGCATCGTCTTAGGCCGCTGTACCAATAGGCACTGCGATGCCATAACTTGTTCTACCTGAGAAGTTCCAATACCGAAGGCAATAGCCCCAAAGGCACCATGGGTCGAGGTATGACTGTCTCCACATACAATGGTCATCCCGGGTTTGGTGACCCCCAACTCGGGACCAATGACGTGAACAATCCCCTGGTTTTCATGTCCTAACCCATAAAGCTCGACCCCAAAATCTTGGCAATTCTGGCTCAGCATATCTACCTGAAGTCGGGAGAGAGTATCCGCTATGGGTAAATGCTGATCTTTAGTGGGTACGTTGTGATCCGCGGTAGCAACAATTCTATGTTTATCATATAAATCGATACCTCTCTTTCGGATTCCATCAAAGGCTTGTGGAGAGGTGACCTCATGGATGAAATGACGATCGATAAACAGTATTTCTTGTCCACCGTCAACTTCTTGGACCACATGTTTATCCCAAACCTTTTCAAAAAGGGTTTTTCCCATACGACTGTGCTACAACTTTTCTGGTGATGGTTAAAATTTGGCTAGATAATAGGGTTTTTTACGCCTAAGATGAAAATAAAGTGAGTAGATCCTGGTCTTGAATAACCTTTTTCTCATCGGCCATTCTCAAAAAGGCTTCGTAATAGGGTTCCAATGCTTCCCTATCGATTTCAAAACCTAATTTTTCGGCTCTAAACTTAAGTGCAGCTCGTCCACTTCTGGCTGTTAACACAATGGAAGACTCATGAACCCCCACCTCTTGCGGGTCGATAATTTCGTAGGTTTCTCTACTCTTGATTACCCCATCTTGATGAATCCCTGATGAGTGCGCAAAAGCATTACTCCCTACAATGGCTTTATTGGGTTGAACCGGCATGCGCATTCTCGTTGAAACTAGCTCACTCATGGATTTCAGTTTCTTGGATTGAATGCGCGTATCAAAATGCAAATCCTGGTGCTGTCTTAAAATCATGACCACTTCCTCAAGAGAAGCATTACCAGCACGTTCACCAATACCGTTAATGGTGCATTCAACCTGTGTTGCACCATGCTCGACACCAGCTATTGAATTGGCGGTTGCCAAGCCCAAATCATTATGGCAATGGGTAGAAATATGAACCTTATCTATGCCCTTCACATGTTCTTTGAGGTATTTTATTTTTGCCCCGTACTGCCAAGGCAAACAATAACCTGTAGTATCCGGTATGTTCACCACTGTTGCACCAGCAGCTATAACCGCTTCAATCACTTGAGCCAGATACACATTATCGGTTCTACCAGCATCTTCAGCATAAAATTCTACATCCTCTACGTAACGTTTGGCATATTTAACGGCCGCAACCCCTCGTTCAAGTACCGATTCGCGAGTGGTACGAAGTTTGTCAAACACATGGCTATCAGAGGTGCCGATTCCGGTATGTATCCTGGGTCTTCGAGCAAGTTTTACCGCCTCAGCGGCCGCATCAATATCTTTTTCCACCGCTCTGGATAATGCGCATACGGTAGAATCCTTTATAATAGCTGCAATCTTGGAGACAGACTCAAAGTCGCCAGGACTTGAAATGGGGAATCCAACCTCCATAACATCCACTCCGAGCTGTTCTAACGCGCGAGCGATTTCTATTTTTTCATCGGTGTTCAACTGACATCCCGGTACCTGCTCGCCATCACGGAGAGTAGTATCAAAAATCTGAATCTGCTTATGGGCCATAATGAGGCAATTACGTTACGTTCTTAAGGCTCGAATATAATGGGTAATCCTACTAGGATAAAGAAGTAAAGAAACCGAATTCATACTATATTACAACCCCCAAGAGTATTTAGCTACTATGGGTTTTGTTCTAAAGTATTGATTACCTTACAAATACAAAAAATAAAAGCGGTTTATTTCATACAATGGCCAACCAGCCGAACGACTATTTATATCAACTTATACGATCTCTTTCAAAAGCAGAAAAGAGGAGCTTTAAAATCTATGCGCTCAGGAGTAGTTCGGAGGAAGCCAAATTCATTCAATTATTCGACGCTATAGATAAGGCCAAAGAATATGACGAAGATCTGATTCTACAAAAACTTGAGGGGGTCAAAAAGACCCAACTTTCAAATTTAAAGGCGCACCTTTATCGCCAATTACTCACAAGCCTGAGACTAAACTACACCAATCACAATATCGACATACAGCTGAGGGAGCAAATTGATTATGCTCGAATTCTATACGATAAGGGGCTGTATAAACAGAGCTTGAAAATTTTAGATAAAGCCAAGTTAGTGGCACATGATCATCATAGGGTGCCACTGAGTTCAGAAATACTGGGATTTGAAAAGTTAATTGAATCTCAGTACATCACCAGAAGCTTTGATCACCGAGCCGACAATCTGATCGACGAGACTCAAGAGGTGCTAAAATCGGAGGAACAGTATCATCAGTTATCCAACTTAGCACTTCGGCTCTACAGCTTATACATCAAAACAGGACATGTACGAAACGAAGCCGACTATGAACGCATTCACGCTTTTTTTGAACAGGCTCTGTCGTCCATTCAACCCGAAAAAATGGGCTTCTATGAACAACTTTACCTTCAGGTATCGCATGCCTGGTACAATCTAATTGTTCAGGACTTCTTGGCACAATATCGGCATGCACAAAAATGGGTAGACCATTTCCGCAACCACCCTGCCATGTTACAGGCGGACCCCATTTGGTATTTAAAGGGGATGCATGTGCTTCTTGAAGCGCTCTTTATTCTTGGGCACTATGACCGCCATAAAATTGAGATGCAGAATCTTAAGACCTTTCTAGAACACCCTCCCTCTCGAAGTAATACCAATTTGGAGACCTTGGGTTGGCAATATTATTACACTTCTCAGATTAACCATTATTTCATGAATGGTCATTTTGAGGAAGGCACCCAACTCATACCGGCATTAACCGAGCAAATGGACACGTGGAACTATCGAATAGACTCCCATCGAATCCTGGTGTTTCACTACAAGATTGCCTGTCTGTATTTTGGTGCGGGAGATTTGCATAAATGCATTCATCACCTCGGTCACATCATTCAATACCCCGACCCACATCTTCGGGAAGATTTGCATTGTTTTGCCCGTATTTTAACTCTTATAGCCCACATAGAGCTTGGAAATGAACAACTGGTTCAATATCAGGTCCGAAGCACCTATCGTTTTCTTCGTAAAATGGATGATCTGAATTCGGTTCAAGAAGAAGTTCTCTCCTTTCTTCGAGCTCTACCCCATACCTCCGAGGAGCAGTTGCAAAGAAAGTTTAAAAAATTGCATACGGAGCTCATTAAAATTCAAAGTAAACCCTTTCAAAAACGAGCCTTTCTGTATTTGGATATCATATCATGGCTAGAGGCTAAAATGAACCATACAAGCGTTCAAGAGGTGATTTCAGCTAAATTTGCTGCCCGTAAACCGCATTAATCTGCCTTGGGCATTCCATTTATAATTAATATTTATCCGTTTCATTAGTTGCTATTCACTAAGGATAACTCGTTCTTTCCCATGAATTAAAGAAAATAACATTGAATAATCAGCGCCTTTCCATCGTGAATATTATTGAGGTCATCGTCATTGAGCGATGGGGAAGCGCTGTTTAGCATTGATTGTAACATATGCAAAACAAGCCTTCCTCATAAACAGGGAAGGCTTTTTTTTTGATAATGGATTAGTCAGAACCCATGAAAGAAATCAACCGTTTTTCAAAACAAATTACCCAAGACGGGTCTCAACCCGCCGCACAAGCAATGCTGCATGCCATTGGCTTAAAAGATAAAGATCTCGAGAAAGCATTTGTGGGAATTGGAAGCACAGGATTCGAGGGAAACCCTTGTAATATGCACTTAAACGATTTAGCTGTGCATGTAAAACGAGGGGTAGAACATGCTCAGTTGAACGGACTTATTTTCAATACCATTGGTATTTCCGATGGTATTTCCATGGGTACATCCGGGATGAGATATTCACTGCCCTCACGAGACTTAATCGCAGATTCTATGGAATCGGTGGTTACAGGAATGAGCTATGACGGCATGGTGGCTATCGTGGGTTGCGACAAAAACATGCCAGGTGCTCTAATGGCTATGCTTCGCGTAAACCGTCCTAGTATATTGGTCTATGGTGGGACCATTGCACCAGGTTATTACAACGGTCAAAAATTAGACGTGGTATCGGCCTTTGAAGCTTGGGGACAAAAAGTATCCGGAGCCATTGACGACGCCACATTTAAAGAAATTGTACAACATGCCTGCCCCGGGCCTGGCGCCTGTGGAGGAATGTATACTGCGAATACCATGGCTAGCGCCATTGAAGCCATGGGCATGACCCTACCCTACAATTCTTCAAATCCAGCCAACAGTGCCGATAAAGTAGTCGAATGTGAAGCGGCAGGTACACAGATGTTCGAACTTCTTCAAAAGGACATCAAACCAAGAGATATTGTCACCAAGAAAGCCCTTGAGAATGCTTTTAGACTCATCACACTTTTGGGAGGTTCTACAAACGCTGTCTTGCACCTTCTTGCCATAGCTCGCACGGCAGATATTTCGTTTTCCTTAGCAGATATGCAGCATATTAGTGATACCACACCATTTATTGCCGATTTAAAACCAAGTGGTCAATACGTGATGGAAGATCTGCATTTAGCCGGTGGTATTCCTGCCGTTATGCGAACCATGCTGGATGAGGGCTTACTACATGGTGACGAATTCAGTGTAACAGGTCGTACGATAGCCGAGAATTTAGCTGAAATTGCCCCTCTAGATTTCGAAAAGCAGAAGGTGGTATTCCCCCTTACCCAACCAATTAAAGCCACGGGGCACATTCAGATTCTCTATGGCAACCTTGCAGAGGAAGGGGCCGTTGCCAAAATAACAGGTAAAGAAGGTCTTAGTTTTTCAGGGCCTGCTCGTGTGTTTAACAGCGAGGAAGAGGCTAATGATGGAATTGAAAACGGAATGGTCCAAAAAGGAGAGGTGATCGTTATTCGTTACGTGGGCCCAAAAGGTGGGCCAGGTATGCCTGAAATGTTAAAACCTACCTCGGCCATTATGGGTGCAGGTCTAGGTAAAGAAGTCGCTCTGATTACCGATGGTCGCTTTTCTGGCGGCTCTCATGGATTTGTGGTCGGGCATGTAACCCCCGAAGCCCAAGTGGGTGGAACTATTGCATTGGTTCAGAATGGAGATATTATCCACATCAATGCAGAAACCAATAGCATTCAGGTTCAACTAAGCCCAGAGGACATTCAAGCGAGAAGAGCTACTTGGAATGCCCCCGCACTCAAAGCAAGTAACGGTACACTTTATAAATATGCTCGCACCGTATCCGCGGCATCCAAAGGCTGTACCACGGATGAATTTTAACTCTGTATCAATTTAAACGCCGACAAACCTATCATTATGGCTACTCTCGACCTTCAACCCAAAGAAAATAAAAGTCCATCGGCTCAAGCCACCATTACGGGTGCAGAAGCCGTGGTACGTTCATTGCTCGCCGAAGGAGTAGATATTGCTTTTGGCTATCCTGGTGGAGCTATTATGCCGGTCTATGATTCCCTATATGACTATCAAGATAAATTACACCATGTACTTGCCCGTCATGAGCAAGGGGCCATTCATGCCGCACAGGGTTATGCTCGTGCAAGTGGTAAAGTAGGGGTCTGTTTGGCTACTTCCGGTCCAGGTGCCACCAATTTGATAACTGGAATTGCAGACGCTCAAATCGACTCCACCCCCTTGGTCTGTATAACCGGTCAAGTACCTTCTGCCCTACTGGGTAGTGACGCTTTCCAAGAAACAGACGTTATAGGTATATCCATGCCCGTAACCAAATGGAATTACCAGGTAACTTCCGCAGAAGAGATCCCGTCGGCCTTGGCAAAAGCGTTCTATATTGCTCGAAGCGGACGTCCAGGGCCTGTACTTATCGATATTACCAAAGATGCCCAGTTTCAACAATTAGATTTTAGTTACCAAGCATGTAATTTCATTCGAAGTTATCGCGAAGAACCCACTATGGATTTCGATAAAATAAAAGAAGCGGCCGACGCCATTAACTCAGCTGAGCGTCCATTTGTTCTTTTTGGCCAAGGAGTCATCCTTGCCAATGCTGAAGAGGAATTCAGACAATTCATCGAAAAAGCAAATCTTCCCGCAGCGTGGACCATTTTGGGTTTATCGGCACTCGAAACCGAACACCCATTGAATGTGGGAATGCTGGGTATGCATGGGAATTATGGCCCTAACTTACTTACCAATGAGTGTGATGTTCTTATTGCTGTGGGTATGCGCTTCGATGATCGAGTGACGGGAAATTTATCCAAATATGCCAAACAGGCTAAAGTGATCCATCTTGAAATCGATCCCGCCGAAATTAACAAAAATGTGTATGCTCATATTCCAGTTATGGGTAACGCCAAGAAGACACTCCCTTTAATCACCGAACTTCTTCAACCAAACTCTCATGCCGATTGGCTAGCGCGATTTAAAGCCTGTGATGACCTAGAGCATGAAAAGGTGATTCACGAAGAATTACATCCCAAGCACGATGTACTAAGCATGGGAGAAGTAATCCATATTCTAAATGAAAAAACCGGTGGCGATGCCATTATTGTAACCGATGTGGGGCAACATCAAATGGTGGCCTGTAGATATGCCGAATTTGTTCGCTCAAAGAGTAACATCACATCCGGTGGACTGGGTACCATGGGCTTTGGTCTGCCTGCCGCCTTAGGTGCCGCCTTGGGCGCACCTGATCGTACGGTGGTCTGCGTAGTGGGTGATGGAGGTTTGCAAATGACCATACAAGAATTGGCCACCATCCATCAAACCCAAGCAAAAGTAAAAGTGCTGCTGCTCAATAATGAATTCCTAGGAATGGTTCGCCAATGGCAGCAACTCTTTTTTGACAAGCGATATTCATCTACGGAAATGATTAATCCTGACTTTCAACAGTTGGCCAAAGGATTCCGTATGAAAACCAACCAAGTGACCCATCGCGATCAATTGGATGAAGCACTTACCGAGTTTATAACATCGGAAGGCTCCTACTTTTTAGAGGTCATGGTAGGAAAAGAAAATAATGTCTTCCCGATGGTACCATCTGGGAGCGGAGTAGCAGAAATCAGATTGGAGTGACCAGGATGGAAAAACAAGAATTCACCATTACCGTATACACAGAAAACCAAGTGGGTTTGCTGCATCGTATAACGACTACCTTTACCAAACGTAAAATCAACTTGGAAAGCCTCACTACTTCGGAAAGTGAGATTCCAGGTATTCACCGATTTACCATTGCGGTTACGGAAACCGAAGAGCAAGTGGTAAAAGTGGTGAAACAAATCGAAAAACAAGTCGAGGTACTGAAAGCAGATTTTTACAAGAAAAAAGAAGTGGTTCAGCAGGAACTCGCACTCTATAAAATTGCTACGGAAACACTCACCAATGGTTTGGAAGTTGAACGGATAGTACGAGAACACAATGCTCGGTTTTTAACCATAGAGAAAGAATTTGTAGTCATTGAAAAGTCCGGATACAGACGTGAAACCAAAGCCTTATTCGACGAATTAGAACCCTACGGCATCAAAGAGTTCGTTCGATCGGGCAGAATAGCGGTGGCACGACAGCAATTTGGCCCTGGTAAAGACATCGAAAGCATGTTGCAACAGCACGAATCTTAACTGTACCCTGTACAAGAAAATAGTATATTCAAACACACTCACTAACTAAACAGCATATAACATGGCATTATTAAATTTCGGCGGAGTTGAAGAAGAAGTCGTAACACGAGAAGAATTTCCACTCGCTAAAGCAATAGAAACCCTCAAAGACGAAACCATTGCCATTCTTGGTTACGGGGTTCAAGGACCTGGGCAGGCATTAAACCTTCGAGATAACGGATTCAACGTAATCGTTGGACAGCGCAAAGAATCCAAAACTTGGGACAAAGCCGTAGCCGATGGTTGGGTTCCAGGAGAAACATTATTCGAGTTAGAAGAAGCTTGTGAGCGAGGAACCATCCTACAATTCTTGTTATCAGATGCCGGCCAAATTGCCTTATGGCCAACCGTCCAAAAACACCTAAGCCCTGGAAAAGCCCTCTATTTTTCACATGGTTTTGGGGTAACCTTCAACGAGCGAACGGGCATTGTACCACCTAAGGATGTTGACGTTATTTTAGTCGCTCCCAAAGGTTCTGGAACTTCGCTAAGAAGAATGTTTTTAGAAGGTAGAGGCCTGAATTCTAGCTACGCTATTTTCCAAGATAGTACCGGTCATGCAAAAGATCGCGTGGTGGCTTTGGGTATTGGAGTTGGTTCAGGCTATCTCTTCCCTACCACGTTCAAAAAAGAAGTGTACTCGGATTTAACAGGTGAACGTGGCACCTTGATGGGAGCCATTCAAGGAATTTTTGCTGCACAGTATGAAGTATTACGTGCCAACGGTCACAGCCCTTCGGAAGCATTCAATGAAACCGTTGAAGAGCTTACCCAGTCACTCATGCCTTTGGTAGCTGAAAATGGTATGGACTGGATGTATGCCAACTGTTCAACCACTGCTCAGCGTGGAGCCTTAGATTGGTGGAAAAAGTTCAAAGATGCGACCAAACCTGTATTCGAAGAGTTATACCATGAAGTAGCTACTGGTAACGAAGCTCAAAAGTCCATAGATTCGAATAGTAAATCGGATTACCGAGAAAAGTTAGAAGTCGAATTAGCGGAATTACGAGACTCCGAAATGTGGCAGGCAGGTAAAACGGTTCGAACCTTACGCCCAGAAAACAACTAATCACAGACTATACTGTTGGATTCACCTATTAGTACAGATCTAGACCAAGTAGTAAGCGATGCGCCAAATGCACACCTAAGTGTATTGGACATTGATCAAGCGGCCCAAGAATTATCGGGCATTGCACATCATACACCATTGGTCTATAACGAATTGCTATCCGAACAGTACCAAGCAAATATCTGGTTAAAACGGGAAGACCTTCAAGTTGTGCGTTCCTATAAAATTAGAGGAGCGTACAACATGATTCAATCTCTTCCCGAATCAGATATACAAAATGGAGTAGTGTGTGCTAGCGCAGGAAACCACGCACAGGGTGTTGCATTTGCTTGTCGCAAAAAGAAAATCAAAGGCACGATTTTTATGCCCGTTACGACTCCCGAACAAAAAGTTCATCAGGTAAAGCTTTTTGGACGGGAATATGTTGAGGTTGTTTTAGACGGCGACACCTTCGATGATGCCTTTGCTCGTGCCAAGGAATTTTGTGAACACACGCAGGCGGCATTCATCCCCCCTTTCGATCATCCCAAAATTATTGCGGGTCAAGGTACTGTAGGTAAAGAAATATGGGAGGATGCTGATTTCAATATCGATTATATCATCGCACCTGTGGGTGGAGGTGGTTTGTCGGCAGGTATTGGTACCTACATCAAACACTACTCCCCAAAAACTAAAATCATAGGTATAGAACCTGAAGGAGCACCTGCTATGTTACGCTCTATAGAAGCGGGACATGTGGTCGTTTTGGAAGAAATCGACAAATTTGTAGATGGAGCTGCGGTAAAGAAAGTTGGTAAATACACCTATGACATATGTTCTAAAGTTCTCGATAAGGTAAGTACCGTTCCTGAAGGAAAAGTGTGCGGCACTATTTTAGAACTTTACAATGAACAAGCCATTGTGGTCGAACCTGCGGGAGCCTTATCCATTGCTGCTTTAGACGATTATAAAGATGAGATTAAAGGCAAAAATGTAATCTGCGTGCTCAGTGGTAGCAACAACGACATTATGCGGACTGCTGAAATAAAAGAGCGTTCACTCATGTATGAGGGTCTTAAGCATTACTTTATTGTAGACTTTCCTCAACGTGCCGGTGCCCTTAAAGAGTTTTTAGCTGAAGTATTAGGGCCCAATGACGATATCACCTATTTTGAGTACTCCAAAAAAACCAACCGAGACTTAGGTCCCGCACTCATTGGCTTGGAGTTGAAATTCAAAGAGGATATCGACCCACTCATTGAACGAATGAAAGAAAAACAGCTCAGTTTTGAGTACGTGAACGAGCATCCACAGCTCTTCCG
>CAKZLH010000290.1 GCA_937125285.1 uncultured Balneolaceae bacterium
GGAGGTGCAGATGAACGTTATTTTAATAACCCATTAGATCCCAATTTAAATAGAGAGCTTGGCGAAACCAATACCTTTGCCATGAACGCCTATGCCGATTACAGATCTATTGCTTATGGCTATACTTTGGGATTTGTTTACCAAACATTCAACGGTATAAATGCATCATTGAGCTATAAAAAAGTACCTAGCTTTGATTTAATTGCTCAAGAAGGAGCTTATGCAAACACATACCTGCCTGTATTTATTGCTGCTACAGGAGAGGAATTACTTCAAGGTGACATTACGGTCGCTTTAGATAGTTTACAAGCTAATAAACCGAATTTAACAACCGAACGGGATATTGGCTCACTAGTGAGTAATGGTAAATTAAATCTTCCATCCTCTCTATCACTAGGGTTAGATTTTAAAGTGGGATTGCACACCATGGTATTTAATTATACCTATTACGATGGTCAATTAAGTTATGAACATGGATCAACCGTAATAGGTAAGCAGGCAAGTCATGGCATTGGTTTTGGTATGGATCTAATGTTAGAGGACCGCTTTGGTTCTTTTGCTTCATATGCCACCATTCCCCTACGGTTACTTTTATTTGATATTGATGGGATGCTTTTTCAAGCATTGGGGAATGTTACAAGCTTCCAGAATAGTCATATAAGATTTGGCGGTAAAATCATGACGGGAATAGGTATTGATACTCGTGAGGATGTGGATGGTTATGGAGATTTATTGGGGAATGTCTTACCACAATCACTGAGCTTGGGTCGGCAATACACTATTTTTGATAATATAGATGTTGGGGTTACAGTTCTTGCAATTCCCGATATGTTTCTAAAGTATTCTATAGGAATAAGCTTTTAATCTTTAGTAGTTTATCTATTTATAGGATAAATGTGCTTCAAATACTTATTAAATAGCTTCTGTATAATATTTTATACACCTGTAATTATCTAATAATTAATTCTAAAGCATCTGATAAATAGTTTCTCGAGTTAATCTGTTATGTTGTATTCAGTGAAGAACGTAGTTAATACAACATTTCGGGTTATTATTCTCGTACAATAACTGACCACCCCAATTAAGCGTGATGCTTGATTGGGGTTTTTTTATCTTTCATT
>CAKZLH010000291.1 GCA_937125285.1 uncultured Balneolaceae bacterium
CAACTTCACCAGAATTATCCGAATCCATTCAACCCTAGCACTCAAATAAGCTTCACACTTCCTGAAGCACAGCAAGTAAGCTTAGTAGTGTACGACATGCTGGGTAGAGAGGTTGCTGTATTGGCTCGTGAGCAAATGATGCCAGCCGGTTCAACAACTTTTAACTTTGATGCATCTGGTCTTTCTAGTGGTATGTATATCTACCGCTTGGTAAGCAATAATTCGGCAATTACTAAAAAGATGACCTTAATAAAGTAATTTCCTACTCAAAATACGTCTCACTTGAATGTGAGGTGTGCTGATCACAAAGGAGGCTCCAAGGAATTGGGGCCTTCTTTTTTTGTATAAAGTCTAGGAACCTGTTGGCCTATTTTACAGTTATAATAAATACAACAGAATAAATGAAAGGATGCCGTTTTCTGACACCATTTCATTTACAATTAAAGTAAAGGACTTATTGAAGTGACATTTGTAACGAGAAAAACCCATTTCAACGCTGCACATCGATTACACAATCCAGAACGCTCCGAAGAATGGAATCAGGAAACCTTTGGAAAATGTAATTATGAGCATTGGCATGGTCATAATTATGTATTAGAAGTCACTCTAGCTGGTGAACCTGATGCTTCAACCGGTTATGTTATTGATTTAGGCAAGCTCAAAGCTATCATCAATCAATATGTTCTTGAACCATGTGATCACAGGAACTTGAATTTAGATGTACCATTTCTGAAAGGGATCATACCCACAACAGAAAATTTGGTAAAGGCTTTTTTTAACGAGTTGAAGGAACCCGTGGAATCAGAAGCGAGTCTAGGCAGTAAACTCTACTCGGTTAAGCTGTTTGAAACCGAACGAAATAGTGCGGAATACTGTCCATATAAGAGGCTCTAATAGTTAAAAAATACACATCAACACAGTTGATTCGTAAAGTACGAAACACATTACGGTCACTTTAAATCAATCAATTTTATCCATGTTATCATCCGTTAAGAGATTTTACGACCCAACATTCACTGTAACTAACGAATACAAAGAGAGTTTACCAGACTTACAAAATGGACCTTCATCTCTGATTGAGGGAGCTAATGTACCTATTCAGCAAGTGGGAATTTCCAACTTTAAATTGCCTCTGAATATCAAGAAAAGGGATGGTAAGTATCAAACTTTAGAGGTATCAGTGGATGGTTATGTAAGTTTAGATGCCAATAAGAAAGGAATTAACATGAGTCGTATAATGAGAACCTTTTACAGGTTCCAAGATGAGGTTTTTACCTTAGATACCCTTGAAAAAGTTTTGCAGGCCTATAAGCAAGACTTAGAAGCCCAAGAGGCATTTTTGAGGCTCAATTTTTCATTTCCAATGCTTAAAAATAGCCTTAGAAGTCAAATGAAGGGGTATCAGTATTATAATGTATCCTTAGAAGGCCATTTGGATTCATATGGTCGTTTCAATAAGTATATGCATTTGAATTTTGTGTACTCAAGCGCTTGTCCTTGTTCTTTTGAGTTAGCTGAGCATGCACGTGAAGTAAGGAATATAGCCGCCATACCTCATTCACAGCGCAGTGTAGCAGAGGTAACGGTAGCCTTGAGAGATACCTTTTATGTTGAAGATTTAGTTGAAATATGCAGAGAGGCACTTCAAACAGAAACCCAAGTAATGGTAAAACGGGAAGATGAGCAGGCCTTTGCAGAACTCAACGGGGCCTACCAAAAATTTGTAGAAGATGCGGCTCGATTACTCTACAAAGAACTAGATAGCTACCATTCTATTCGTGATTTTGTCGTTAGATGTGCTCACTTAGAAAGCTTGCATAGTCATGATGCAATTAGTAGAATTTGCAAGGGTTTACCTAACGGACTTCGTTAATAATTGTCAATTCCTTTGTGGATAGGTGTTTCATTCTGATTATATTGTCTATTCTAATTTTGATCTAAGGACAATATGAAAAACACTTTATTCGACCATTCATTGACCGGCCTAAACCTAGCCATAATCTCCTTCTTAACCATACTATTTAGCGTTGGTTTAAGCGCGGATGTAGCCGCTCAATGGACAGAAGATTTTGAAGACGGTGAAAAAAAATCCTATTCTGCTGCTGCCGTTGATTTGGCTACTGGTTCCTGGTATTTACAGGATGCACTTTTAGGCAATTTGAGTAATGATAAATTTAATGGTGCTCAAGGTGTGCGTATGGATCGTAGAGACGGTAAGCAGGGATCAATCACCATGCTCTTTGATAAGAATGATGGTGCCGATGTTCTACGATTTTTAAGTGCCAATTATGGAAGCAATACCGATAACACTGTACAAGTAGAATATTCAACCGACCAGGGTTCTTCATGGACTGCATTAGGAGCTCCCATAAGCCCAGGTTCAGACCTGCAAGCCTATGAGATTGAGGTTGCGATTTCAGGACCTATTCGATTTCGATGGATACAGGGAGGAGATGGTAGGCTCAATATTGACGATGTAAGCATTAGCGATTATGTTGAAGCTACGGATGAGCCTACACTGCAAATAATTTCAGATGGAAAGGTGATTCAGGCGGAACAGGTACTCGAATTTCAGGCGACCATTGAAGGGGAATCTTCTCTTATACCCTTAGATCTTAGCAATTTGGGAAATCCTTTGTTGGAGTTCACGAATGTTGAAATCACTGGGGATGCTTTTTCAGTTTCTAGTTTGATTGATAGCACCTTGTCCTTTAAAGAGTCTACCCAGTTGACTCTTGAATTTACTCCAGCTTCGGTTGGGGTGTTCGAAGGGTCATTTACTATAGAAAGTAATGATCAGACGCATCCTGTCTTTCAAGTTTCTTTACGGGGTGAAGCATTTGGTGCCGATGATGTATTACCCATTACAGATGCAAGAAAACGCGCTTTAGGAAGTCGAGTACGAGTAACAGGGCGTGTTACGGTAGCCAATGAATTTGGGGGTCCATTGTATATGCAAGATGCAACGGCAGGTATAGCCGTATTTTATTCTGAATTACACGAGGCTACCAGCATAGGTGATTCAATTATCGTAGAAGGTCCACTCAATGTGTTTCGGCCTATTGCCGGTGAAGACTCCGATTTTTTACTACAAATATCGGCAACCAGCACGGATTCGGATATATCTTTTCAAGTTTTGGATGTTGAAAATCGTATACCGGAACCGAAAGTTGCAACTCTAGAAGAGGTAAATGCGGGGGGACTGGAAGCCCAACTTGTGAAAATACCAAACACTACCATCAACCATACAGGTGCTTTTCAAGCGAATACCAACTATGGGATCAGCGATCTTACAGGGAGTGCTGAGATGCGCGTAGATAACGATACCGATTTGGTTGGGGCCACAAGCCCCACAGAGGCAATTGCCATGGTAGGGGTGGTAGGAAAATTTGCTGGCATTTATCAGATGCTACCTCGGACTACTACGGATCTTAGCGTAGAAGCCGTAAGCTTTCCAAGCGACTCCATTTCTAAAGATCATACCTTAGATGTGGTTACTTGGAATATTGAATGGTTTGGGGATGCTAATAACGGCCCTGAAAATGATCAAACTCAGTTGCAGAATGTGAAAACCGTTATTGAAACGATGGATGCCGACATCTATGCATTGCAAGAAATTTCAAACGGAATTCTTTTTCAGGATTTGGTGAACAGTTTAGAAGGGTATGATGGGGTTCTTGCGAGTTTTGATCAATCTCAACGTACAGCCTATATCTACAAGAATGAAACGATAAAAGTGTATCAAAGTCAGCTTATCTCAACCGGTATGAATAGCTCGGATTGGGCAGCGGGCCGTTTTCCATTTGAATTATTTTTAGATGCTACTATTAATGGTGAAACCAGAGAAATGTATGTATATAACATCCATGCCAAGGCGTTTGGAGAGCAAACCGATTATGATCAGCGTATAAATGCATCACGTCAATTAAAACTGTTTTTAGACAATCAGCGTCGCGATGCCCATGTGTTGGTGATGGGAGACTATAACGATGAAATTTTGCAGTCTACCTACAATGATTTGAGCTCACCTTATGCTAATTTTGATAATGATCCAGAGTACACCATTATCACAAAGAGCCTAGAAGAAAAGGGCTATACTTCATATTCTAGATATTCCATGCTAGATCATATAATGATGACCTCGGAGCTTGAGGATGAGTTTTTGGAAGGGACCCAAAGAGTTGAAAACCCCAACTATATCGGTAGTTTCTTAAGCGAAACTTCTGATCACTACCCTGTTTGGACGCGATTTCAATATGGAACTCCAACCTTTACCGATGATGAGTTTGTAGGGTCTATGGCTCCCATGGGTTTTCAGCTAGACCAAAATTATCCTAACCCATTTAACCCAAGTACTACCATATCATATACTCTTGAACAGCCGAGCACGGTAAGCCTTCAAGTTTTTGATGTTATGGGACGTAAGATGTTAGATGTTAATCTAGGGGTTCAATCTGAAGGCAGACAATCCAAAGTCATTGATGCCACTGGTTGGGCATCGGGTATGTACTTTTACACACTTGAAGCCAATAATCAGCGGTTAACAAAATCGATGATGTTGCTTAAATAGTCATCATGAAGATTCGATTAGCGCAACTGAATCCCATTATTGGCGATATTCAAACGAACACAGTTCGGATTCTTCAAGAGATTGAAAAAGCCAGGAAAGACGAAGTAGATGTATTGATACTCCCCGAACTTGTCGTTTGTGGATATCCGCCCATGGATTTGCTTAACCTAGCCTCATTTCGTGAAACTATCTATAGAGCGAATGATACCATTATTGAACAAAGCCCTGGCATTGGTTTAATTTTTGGTAGTATTACTCCGCACGAGGGTACGGGTAGAGCCTGTTATAATTCAGCGATTGTTGCGAATAATCGCACATTGGTAGGCATGCAGCATAAAACATTATTACCAAACTATGATGTGTTTGATGATATGCGCTATTTCGAGCCTGCCAGCAGCTCATCTCCAATCGAACTTCATGGAATAAAATGGGGCATCAGTGTTTGTGAAGATATCTGGTTGAATGAAAACGATTATATGCAATACAAGCATAACCCATTAGATCAGCTGGTTGAGCGTGGTGCCGATATCTTCGTGAATATTTCGGCGTCTCCGTTTACTCGAAAAAAGATTGAGTCTCGTTTTCACATGCTGCAAAGGAGGGTTGAATCCTATCACATACCATTAATTTATGTGAATCAAGTAGGTGCTCAAACAGAGCTCATATTTGATGGTGATTCATTAGCTATCGACCGATCGGCTAAGTTAGTGGGTCGATTAGCCCGATTCAAAGAGGATGCTATGGATATTAGCTGCACAATGGTAGATGGAAGGGTTGAATTGACTAATGAAATCCCTCAATGGCAGGATCTATCCAAGGAATCCATTCAACCCGAAGAGAAAAGTATCTTTGAAGCATTGGTACTTGGCATCAGTGATTATGTGAACAAAAGTGGATTGCCCCCAAAAGTGGTTATCGGTCTAAGTGGTGGCATTGACTCGGCTGTGGTGGCTGCATTGGCTGTAGAAGCATTAGGTTCGGATACAGTTATAGGAATCACCATGCCATCGAAATTTTCATCGGAAGGGAGTGTTGCCGATTCACTTGAGTTGGCAAAAGCACTAGGAATCCGTTGTCATCAGATTCCCATTCACGAGATGGTAGCATCCTTCGATCAAGCACTTGAAGCCCATTACGAAGGCACATCATTTGGATTGGCTGAAGAGAATATTCAAAGTCGAATTCGGGGTTCTATTTTAATGTCCTGGTCCAATAAGTTTAATTCCCTTGTCTTAAACACGGGTAATAAATCCGAATATGCGGTTGGTTATTGCACGCTTTATGGAGATATGAATGGAGCTTTAGCGGTACTATCCGACCTCTACAAAACAGAGGTCTATGCTCTTGCAGAATGGCTAAATAAGAGCTATTACCAGAAAGAGGTGATTCCAAATTCTATCTTACAAAAACCTCCAAGTGCTGAATTGCGACCCGATCAAAAAGACTCGGATAGTTTGCCCGATTACGGACTATTGGATCCTATATTGAAAGGCTACATTGAGGATGGATTGGAATATACCGAATTAGTAGAGCGGGGTTATGATAAAGCCCTGGTTAAGCGGATTTTAAAATTGGTAGATGTGAATGAATTTAAACGCTATCAGTCCGCGCCAGGATTAAAACTTTCGAAAGTTGCCTTTGGAATAGGCCGTCGTAGACCTTTGGTTCAGCAGTGGACGCGTTTTCGTGATTCACAGAGGTAAAAACAAAGAAAAATAGGTCTAAATTAAGTGTAAAAGACCGTTGATTGGCTCTAATTTTTACTTCATTTTATTATATTGAAATTGAATCTGATTAGTTCTCTTACATACATACGAATACTTATTACAAAAATCATCTGGCATTCATGCGACTAAAAAGCATTTCTTTACTCATTTGTTCTGTTACTTTTTTTATAGTTACGAACCCCAAAGCTGTAAGGGCGCAAAATGCTCCGCCTACGATTGAGTATCAGGAGATTAAAACCAAATACTTACCCTATACCAACCCGATGCAGGCTTGGTCAAGTGAGCTAAATCCAGAAGGGTTGGATACCACGGATACAGAAGTCGTCCGTCTTCAGTTAGATAGTTTTGAACGTGATATTATGCTTCAAATCGCAAATATTTATATGACTCATGTTCAAGCGCTTAAAGCTCAAGTAAATAACGAACCTGTGGAAGCGGAGCGGTTGATTAATGAGTCTGTTGAGGCCTCTCAGGATTTATTGGATCAGTATCCAGAACTAAGAAGTAATACTCGCTTTGCACAATTATCCAGAGCGGTAGTTGGTGAATACCGCTCTTTTTATGGTATTACCGAGAATGAAGATCAGGCGCAGGGTGAAATTTTTGCTATCCAAGAAGATTTTCTAGAGGATGAAGTATCCTTATCTGAGGATTTTAATTTTCCTAATAACACCGAACTGTTTAAAACAACGGTGCCATTGGTGCAAAACTCCCAAGTAAATAGACATCTTGTTTATTATACCTTAAGGAGGCCCGATGTGATGGAAAAATGGCGTGAGCGAGCAGAAGTCTATAAACCCATGATGCTAAAAATCTTTAAGGAAGAGGGTTTACCGGAAGAATTGGTGTATTTAGCCTTTATTGAAAGTGGTTTGAATCCAACGGCACGAAGTTGGGCTTCGGCGGTTGGGATGTGGCAGTTCATTGCCGCAACGGCGCGAGTGTATGGTATTGAAATTAATTGGTGGGTAGATGAGCGTAGGGACCCAGAAAAAGCCACAAGAGCCGCCGCCCGCCATCTAAAGGATTTATATAATGTTTGGGGCGATTGGCATCTAGCTATGGCTAATTATAACATCAGTCCTCGTGGTTTAAATAGAGCCATCAGTAGAGCGGGCGGGGTGAAAGATTATTGGGCGGCCTATCCGTATTTGCCAAGAGAAACACGTGGTTATGTTCCTGGTTTTATTGCGACTACCATGATCAATCTAAGCCCTGAAGAATTTGGCTTTCAATCTTCTTATGGCCAAGAACCCTATTCCTATGAAAGTGTTCAGGTCGATGGTTTAATGTCTTTGGATATACTTGCAGAGGCTATGGGGATTTCTACGGAAACGCTGAAGGAATACAATCCTGAATTACTTCGTTGGGCAACTCCTCCAGGAGATAGTTATCCACTTAAAGTTCCTGTAGGAAAATCACAAGAGTTATTGGCTGTTTATGATAGCCTACCTAGAGAGAGTCAGAATCAAAGCATTACCATGCATACAGTGCGAAGTGGGGAGTCCATTGGTCTCATCGCTCGTACTTATGGAACTACGGTTAGTGGTATTTATGCGAGTAACGATAATCTATCCAATATTATCTATCCTGGGCAAGTGATTGCTGTGCCATTACCTGAGGGCTCAGCAAATCCGTTATCGGTGAATCGTCCTACAAATCAGCGCAGTGGTACGGTAACCACTTCATCGTCTTCTTCAAGTAGTTCATCCATACCTGCGAATTCCATAAAAGTTTTGTATAAGGTTAAAACCGGAGATACTATTGGACATATTGCCGAATGGTATGATGTTCGAGCATGGGAAATTAGGAGCTGGAATGGTATAGGAAACACCATAAGAGTGGGTCAAAATTTGACTCTTTATGTTCCTAAAAATAGAGAAGAACATTATAAAGCAATTAATGGATTGGCATTTAGTGATAAACAAGACTTAGAACGGCGCCAAAAAAATGGAGAAAATATTTTTGGGGAGTCCGATAATAGTACCTATGTAGTAAAACGTAACGACACCTTATCTGCGATTGCAAGAAATTTTGGCATCTCTACCGGTCAGCTACGAGAGTTAAATAATCTTTCGGGTTCGACTATATATGTGGGGCAAATTTTAAAAGTGCGATAAATCGTGAAGCAGTCTTGGTTTTCTAAATTTAGTCGGAGAAAACCTTACTTC
>CAKZLH010000292.1 GCA_937125285.1 uncultured Balneolaceae bacterium
GATCTACTAGCAACTGGTGGAACGGCAAAAGCGGCTACTCAATTGGTTGAAGCCTTAGGGGCTAAAGTAATTGCCTATTCGTTTATTATTGAATTGGATGCTCTAGGTGGAAGGCAATCACTCTCAAATGAATCAGAGATTTACAGCCTTATACATTTCTGATATTATACCAGATTCCACCACTTTCGAAAAAACCATTCGAATCCCAAAAATATGAGTACCAGTATAAACCAAAAGATATGCTGAACAGGGTACCAATAACTTTCCTTTTCAAGGGTTTTACCTTCTAATTTCCCTTGTTCACTCAAATTAGCCCAGAAAGTATCCATCTTTGAGAAATCGAAAAATTCCCCCCCTGAATTAGAAGCTATTGTGGTCAATAAAGTCGTATTCTGTGCGGTCTCAATAAATTCCTTGTTAGAATCTTGTATCACAAACTCACCATCTTTTCTATCTATTTCCGCCCCATTCTTTCGAACAATTGCTTGATACTTGTATGTACCCTCAAAAGCTAAATCAAGACTTGCTGAATATTGTCCCTGTCCCTCAGGAACTAATTGAATATTGTTAATTGGATTGGAATTTGAATCATCATTACTATAGATAAGTACTTCTACAGATGCATCATTATCTGGCTGAGACTGCTCATTTCTGAGACTTGCATCAAAATGGACCTCGTCAAAAATACTATAAGAGGTTCTTGATGTTGTAATCTCAAAAAGATCATTACTAGGATCATTACTTAACCAAAATAGTAGATTTGTAAATAACTGATCCACAAATGTGCGCTCTTCATCTCTTATACTCTGAGAGAAAAGAAACCAATTCCAGGCCGCTATATAAGCTTTACGATGATCATTGTTTTCTTCTGTATATAGTACTGGCATTACCGATCCATCACCGATATAACGAGCGTTTATAATAGGTCTCGCATAATCAATGTCCGAATTAAGAAGAGCGGTAAGTGAAGGATTAGTACCCGAAAGAGTCGTCATATTATCAACAATTGGATTATTTGAAGTTTCGTAATCTTGTTGAATTTGAACATTCCCAACGCTGGTAAACAACCAGTTATCGGGTATTTTGCCAGAGTTTGATAGTGGATTATTTGAGGTTGTTATAGGACTAGGGATATGCAAATATAAACTTGGTATCGCATCGTTTAATAATGGCCTTATGTATTCATTGTTATAGACATTCGTGGATAATACTCCGTGCCAGATTATAATGTCAGGGCTTGTTAGAGGAGCATCAGCTAGTTCTTCAAGTATTTCACCCTTGGTATCCAGAGTCCAAGTACTCAATTTCATTTGAGGATTTGTAGCTATTAATCGCCTAATCATTCCAACATCTGGGTGTATAAGAGAAGCTATATGTAAGATCTCAATGGTATTATCAATGACATTAATTGTAGTGGACATTTCATTGTTAATCGTAGTCCATTCACCACCTAAGGCCTCAATCCTAATGGTGTATTTTTGTAGCCCTAGATTATTTAAATTCAAAGAAATAGGTATAATCAGAGATTGTAAAGGGGAAGAAAAAGTAATAGGTATCTTATCTATTTGATCTCCAGAGTCATTTAATACAACTAAGTTTGTGGACTGATTCTCAAATCCATTAGCTTGGATAAGAATCTCAAGTGAATGGGTAGACTCATAATAACCAATACTATTACGTTGGACCTCAGAAATGGAAATATCCCTAACTTTAGAAGTATCCCCCAGACCAATCACATAAAAGGGCATATTGAGACCTTGGACTTCAAAAATGGGATCGTTTCGGTCCGTGATAATTCCATCGGATACTAAAATTATACCATCTTTTTCTTGGTCTAGGGATGCAACCTGCTCAATAGCGTCTAAAATACGGGTATCAGCATCTCTAGTAATTAATGAGTCTGTTATAGCATGAGACCTGAGAACACTACCAAATCCATAGCTCTCAAATTCTACATCAACAGGAGGATTATAGAGATTATCTAGTACATCACGATAACTATTCAAACCGTTATAACTTCCCTTAAGAAGGCTTGTACTTTCGGATTTATCAAGAAGTACCAAAAATTGAGAAGAACGATATTCCGCCGATCTAGTGAAAAATATTGGGTTGAGAAGGAGTATCAAAAGTAGAGTTATGGCGGAAA
>CAKZLH010000293.1 GCA_937125285.1 uncultured Balneolaceae bacterium
TTTGAGCGATAGCAGCATGTGACGGTACATTAGGTTTCGGTGATTATGATGATGGAATTGTTTTTTCGGCTTCCTGTGCTTTGAGTCGTTCCATATAACGGCGTAGTTGATCTTGAAATTCAACCTGTGCCTTCAGACCAGAACGATGTCCTAAGAGGGCTCCTAAAGCACTAAATAAAATTATTATTCCCGCGTATAGCAAATGATAGCTTAGAGGCCATGCTGTGTCATAAATACTTATCCAGATTAGCGGAATACCTCCAATCACTCCAGAAAATAACCATGGCATACGGGAATGACGATCAAGACGCCTCATATATCTACGACTAATAACGCGTATCATATTTAGGTACACCAAACCGAGACCTAAGAATATACCTATGCTATGCAACCATGACTGCAGAACATAGGGGTAAAGTTCAGAGGAGAAAATAGTAAAGGCCCCGGATATCAGCATTACCCCAGAAAGATAAAAAGACATACGAGGAAGTTGTTCAGTATCTATCATCGTGTTAACCACTCTTCAGGATTCAAATTGGTATTGTTTTTTCTAACCGCAAAAAAGATACTCTCGCCCATTTCAGATTCATTGGTTCCCGCCTTTCCAATAGGTGTACCCGCTCGTAAAATGGTGGAACTGTTTACATAAATTTCACTCAGATTTCCATAAACGGTGTAAAATGAACCATGTTTTACAAAAACCACATTACCGTAACCAGGTAAGGGTTGAACAGCAAAAACATAACCATCGGAAATTACCCGAACTTCTTCACCTTCTCTGGTAACG
Source organism: uncultured Balneolaceae bacterium (assembly GCA_937125285.1). Lineage (GTDB taxonomy): Bacteria > Bacteroidota > Rhodothermia > Balneolales > Balneolaceae > UBA1275. The sequence continues at coordinate 788 of CAKZLH010000293.1, forward strand.
ATGTTGATACCAGGATGTTCGGTACGTGTTCCATATAGGGGATTTCTGGTGATGCCAAATTTTTTAGAAACCGTTGTACTGCTCACAGGCCAAGGTAACTTACCTTTAGAGACCGAAAAATTTTGTTCATAGGCCTTAAGTGTTTCATCCGAGACATAGGATGCTCTTGTTGGCGTAGAATATTTAGCCACTTCTTCGGCTCTTCTAGCGGCATCTGCAATTTTCCGTGCTTCCTCAAGACGTCTTAATCGTTCATTCTCAAGTTCTCTAATGCGGTCTTCTTCGGCGATCAGTGTTGCGAATTCATTCTCCAAGTTTTCTTTTTGAGCCTGTACTTGCCTTAAGCCATCAAGTAAGCTGCTGCTTTCTTCTTTTAGGCGTTCCGCACTTCGAAGTTGTAGGCTTCTTTGATTATTTAGCTTTCCTTTTTCCTGTTGAATCTCATCGATCACTTGGCTGTTTTTTTCTAGACTACCCTCTAGGTCAGATTGCATGAGACTCAGTTCTAGTTGCTTCTGAACAATTTCATCCCGCTGATCACGCTTATAACTTTCTAATTTATTTAAGTAGTAAGCTCGGCGAATCATCTGATTCATCGACTCGGCGCTCACAATTAATTCGAGCTCACTCATTCGATTATTCATGTAGTTATATCGTAGAATATCTCGATAGTTCTGGAGCGATTTTTCCAACTCCCGTTCTCTTAGCTCAATTTGTTCTTCAATGAGATCGATTTCTTCTTGTATATGGAGCTGCTCACCTTCAAGTGATCTAATTTTATTATCCTGAAGAGCAATCATTTTATTCAGTTGTTCATACTGCTGAAACACCTTCGAATACTCATTTTCAGTTGCGTTAATCTGTTGCTCGAATGCTCGTATGCGACTGCTAAGCTCGTCAATTTCGGATCGTGTTTGGGATTGTTTTTCCAATACAGCATTTCTACGCTCTTCGTATGTTTGACCCATTAGTGGTGAGGAGTTCAGCATGAGCAACAGAACTAAAGAGTACCAAAGTGCTTTCCAAAGCTTATTCTTCCATCCAATGCCCGTGAAAGCACCATGAGAAAATGAATATGTAGCGATTTTTACATGCACTAGAGGATGATTTTTTCGTAGGTTTTTGGAATGCTCAGTTCTTGTATTCGTCCAACAGTTTGCCACTCGAATTCAATCAATTGTACCAAAATCTGAGTATTACGCTCATTGTTTTGAAGCTGAAAGGTACGTCCAATCGTAGAATTTTTGTAGTTCTTTCTGTCCTGCACGTCTAATTCCCATTCATTCTTATAATTCATGTGCATGAGGGAAAAATTATCAGAGTCCAAATATACATAGCCAATCTCAGGAATGGTGGCACGCACTTGTGTCTTGGATTGCTCGAACAATACGGCTTCTTTAAGCCAGTTGGGATAGTGAATCAACTCGTATAATCGAAGGGGAGGTACCATTCCAGGCATACTTAGAGGAGGGTTATCCTTGTGCCACAGGAGAGCCTTTTCTTGTATCCGATCAATAAATAATATGGAATCAGCATCCATTTGGATATCCGCAACAGGAATGCCGAGTCTGTTTCTGAGCGAATAAACTTCGCCTTCCGCATCAATTTCATATTCTATGCTTAAACGCTCACTTTCACCTTCACTTCGGTAATACAATCGACCCTTACCATTGAAATAATGCAAATCATTTAGGTCTTTGGTGGCTTCTAACAAAACATCCGTGGTTAGATTAGAGGCTTCAAAAAT
>CAKZLH010000294.1 GCA_937125285.1 uncultured Balneolaceae bacterium
TTGGGAAGCTCATTAGGCGTCATTGGAATCCTTTGTTGGATGCTGTTGAGTGAGCAAATAACAGCTCTCTTTTTAACGGTGTACCCGTTGATCGCTTACCTTTATCTTTGGTTTAAGAGCGCCAAAGTTATTCGATAAATTCTTGTAAGCGATCATTTATTCTAACTACATCCAAAGGAATTTTTGGTTCTTTTGTTAAAGTGATTATTATTTAACCACACAACAAAACACATTATTTCACACCAAATTTTCCCGTCATGAGATTGAATAGTTTCCCAGCCCTTGTTTTAGGTGCTATACTTTTATTTACGACTCCTTTTTCTGCTACGGCGCAGGCACAAGACCTTTCAACCCGAGAAAATCTGTACCAAGAAGCGGCTAAGAGTCTGGCCTTACGAGCCATTGGCCCGTCTGCTATGGGAGGGAGAATATCCGACATTAAAGTAGATCCGAATCATCCATCGACCTGGTATGTGGCGGTGGGATCAGGGGGTGTTTGGAAGACCATAAACAGTGGTACGACTTGGACGCCTATTTTTGATCAGCAGGCATCCTATTCGATAGGGACTATTGAAATTGACCCGAATAACTCGAATGTGATTTGGGTGGGAACCGGTGAAAATGTGAGTGGGCGCCACGTGGCTTGGGGTGATGGGGTGTATAAAAGTCAGGATGGTGGAAGGACTTGGAAGCAAATGGGCCTCCCGAAGAGTGAGCATATTGGGCGTATACTCATTGATCCTCGTGATAGTGATGTGGTTTTGGTAGCCGCAGAAGGCCCGCTATGGTCGTCGGGTGGAGAGCGAGGCGTGTATCGAACCGAAGATGGGGGAGAAAGTTGGACGCAGGTTTTAGCGGTTGACGAGAAAACCGGAGCTACGGATTTGGAGTTTGATCCATCAAACCCGGACGTAATTTACGCCGCTACCTATGAACGCAGACGAAAAGTTTGGGCTTTTTTGGCAGGAGGGCCAGGGTCAGGAATACATAAATCCACCGATAACGGTCGAAGCTGGAAGGAGGTAACGATGGGATTACCTCGGGGTGATATGGGGAAAATTGGCTTGGCGGTAACTCCCGCAGACCCAAATTTGGTGTATGCCACGATTGAATCGGATCCCGCAAATAAAGGATTTTACCGGTCTACAGATAAGGCCGAAAGTTGGGAAAAAAGAAATAGTTATACCTCGGGTGGAACAGGTCCACATTATTATCAGGAAATAGAAGCCTCACCCACCGATCCTGATGTTGTGATTCAAATGGATGTGTTTTATCAGGT
>CAKZLH010000295.1 GCA_937125285.1 uncultured Balneolaceae bacterium
CTTATATCAAGGGTTTCGGTGTGAAGGGTTTGACCGGACAGGTTCTCGATTTGGAGCTTGCCTTGGGTGGATTGGGCGTACCGTAGTTGTATATGTAGGGCAGAAGAGGTGGGGTTGGGGAAGAGGTTTAATCGTATTTTGGTCCTTTTCTCTATGGGAGCTGTATTTACCGGATTACCGCATACGGTCGGCTCCAATTCACCTTCCCAAAATGCTAAATGATTGTAGGGCTGATAATTAATGGAGTCAAAAGGGCCACCGATATATAAACGATCTCCTAGGACTTCTGCTGTGCGAATAAGATGGTCAAAATCGAACCCGTACCCACACCATTTTTCCCCGTCCCAAGAGGCGATATTTTGAGCGGGTATTCCACCACCTACAGAATTGAACAACCCAAAAACAAAAAGCTTACCGTCAAATACCACCATGTCTCTAATGTTAGCTAGCTCTGAATCAAAGCTGCCTCCAACATCCACAAATATACCATCTTGAAAACGCATTATAGCATTGCCTGCATTTCCTGAAGAAACTCGAAAGTTACCACCAACATAAATCTCACCTTTGTAGGTTATCATTTTACCGATATCATCATTTCCTCCCTTGATGTTCTGGTCTGATTGATGCCAATTTCCATTAAAAAACCATGCAAAATCAATTGTATTTTCAATTCCTAACTCTTTCTGAAAGTTACCACCAACATAAAGAGTACCATCTTTAATTAGTCCAGACTGTACTTTTCCAATGATTCCTAACTCAGGATTTGCATAGGGAAACCCTAATGAAGTTAATTGCTCACCATTCCACCTAGCTACATTATAAACAGTGTCTGTTCCCGCTAATTGAAACCCACCTAACAGGATTAAACTTGAATCTTGTGGTAAAAAATCATAAACAAGGCCATTGTTGCCACTCAGAAAAGATAATCCCCCACCAACTTTATTCCACATTTCTCCATTCCATCTCATTAAGCCTTTTGGATCAAGAACGCCTCCCATACTATAACTTGTCGGAGAGCAGAACAAATCACCTTGCCACATGGCTACACTCACGACTACAGGACACGTAGTAATACAGTTATCGACCCCTGTTCCAAAAGTCTCAAATTCGCTACCATCCCAAACTGCAACTCCATTAGCTTCAATATTCCCTGTATGTTGAAATGCTCCAGAAATGAATAACTGCCCTGAAACAGTATCTGCAAAGAGATCTGCCACATTCCAATCCGTTCCACCATTCAGGGTTTGCCAGTTTTGAGCAAGTGTTAAATTAGAACAAAAAAATACGAATATGAATATTGAAATCGACGATGTCTTTACTTTCATAAGTCATTATTGATATTGCCATTGGCTTTCAATTATAAAAGCCAATGGCAATAAGTCATTTTATTGTTTAACTATTCTTTTGATAGCGATTCCTTCGGTGCTCCGAACTTCAAGAAAATATAGTCCTTTAGGAATAGAGCTTAGAGGTATATTGAACCTCGCCTGATTAAATTCTCCAGAAAACATAAGCTTGCCTGATAAATCATACACTCTGTAATCATATTGAAAATGACTCTCATTCATTACTATTACCTCTATACTCTCTTTAAAAGGGTTGGGAAATACTTTAATTTGATTACCAATTAACTCTTCATCCTTCAAATTGGTAATAGAATTCCCATCTAGATCTAATTTTGCTATGAACCCATCAACTCCAATATCACCTGAAAGTTCTGGTTGGTAGTAAGCTCCTCCACCTGGATCTTGCACTGGCAATTTCGGACTATATGCCCCTGATGACCCCACAATAAACAAGGAGCCATCTGTTATTGTGGCAGAAAAAATTCTATCATTTATATCATTTCCTGATTGTGCTAAATCCCCATAACCTCCAAAATAAGTAGTCCACCCCTGAGCCAAATCACTATCAAACGTTACTAAGACTCCATCTAGTGAGTCATCCTGCCCGTTAGTATTTAAATCATCTTGTTGATAAAGTGATGAACTAAAAAAGGATGATGATATATCAGTGCTTTGGGTTATTCCTGCAACAATAATAAGATCATTGTCCTCATCATAAACAAGTTTAGATGCAAAATCATTTTGACTCCCGCCAAAATAAGAAGTCCATTCTTGTTCACCTTTATTTGAAAATCGCGCTATAAACATATCGTTATCGTTCCTTATATCATCGAAATAAGAACTAGAAGAGTAGTTTAATAGAGGGAACGCTGAAAAGCCCCCTTGAACCTGACCTAAAAGAAAGACTTTATCATCATTGGAAATAGCCAAGGACCGACCAGAATCACTCCCTAAATCTCCAAAAAACGTACTCCAAACTAGCTCTCTATCAGTATCAATTTTTGCAATAATTGCATCATTGAGAGTTTCGTTCGTGTGACTTTGGGTATAAGTAGTTCCACTTCCAATAATAGGAAGATCATCTGATGATGAGGTTAGGTCTTTATCTACTCCTGTAAGAAATAAATTACCTTTTGAATCATATTTAATATCAAAAATATCACAGCTCGTCGAGCCGAACCTTGAAGACCAAATTATTTTTTCTTCAATATTAAATTCTGATAAGAATTCAAGCCCACTTGACTCAAAAAAACCACTTCCAATATCCAAAAGAGGAAAATTTGAACCAGTTCCTGCATTTCCAGTAACCATTAGAGCTGAGGTTACAGGGTTCTTTGCAAGAGCATTTATTTCATTAAAATTAGCATTATTATCACCAAAATATGTTGACCAAGCTAATTGACCAAGCTCTGAATTAAACCTCGCCAAATACCCTCGATAACCTCCTATTCCAGAAGAACTATTTACATAAGCATTAGGCCCTGATGAAAGTAGCGGTAAATCATTACTAGTAGTGCTACCTCCTATGTATACCCTAGACCCATCTGATAATAATGCAGAACTACTCTCAACACTGCTTCCTCCATAGAAAGTACCCCATTGTAAAACTCCACCTGTTGAAAATTTCAACAACACACTTTCTTTGTTTTCTGAAAAGTCAACAATAGCCCCTGTCTCTACAGGAAAATCTAAATTATTTGTGATTCCTAATGCATATATATGCTCACCGTCACTGTCAATATCACTCAATGCTTCATCCTGATACAGGCCTTTAGCAGACCCTCCTATATAAGTGCACCAGTCCAGGTTACCAGTTAAACCTGGAGCGGTTGCTCCCCCTCGCCGTAATTCAATAACCAGCACCTCTCCACTGTCATAAGTCCCCGTACTGCTAAAGCTCACCCGGTTGCCCGCGATGCTGTACGCCGGGGCCCAAACCGTAGATACCTCCTGCCCCTGGCTGTTGACCTGGAAGGCACTTGGGGCCGGAAGGTCAAAACTGCCCACCGAGTTGCCTACCTGTAGCTTGCTGCCGTTGAGGGAAAGGGCATCCTGGCCGTTGAACTCCAATTCTATATCTGCGGGGTCCCCGCCCGGCTCTATGACAAAGTAGTACACTATGCCGCTCTCATCAGCAAACATTTGCAGGTGGATGCCGT
>CAKZLH010000296.1 GCA_937125285.1 uncultured Balneolaceae bacterium
AAAAGTACGGCTACTTTAATGCCGGAGTATTCTACCGAAAGTCAAGGTGGAGCAAGCAGTTTATTGCGTCAATACGGGGGATTATTGGGAATGAGTGGGGGATCCTATGCCAGTAACAGCAATGCTATAAGGGTAGATTTGTATCCCAACATTGTGCAAAGCACCAATTTTCAGCTCAAGTTGATGGACCAGCCTTTTTATTTTTCGGATATAAATCAGGAGGCCACGCTATTTGATTATTACACCGAACTTAATAGCCCTGGAGTTCTGGGCTTACTCGCGGAATATACCATCGGTTTACCAGGTAAAATTTTAGGGGCTATCCTACCTAAAAAAGAATTGATGACCACCGTACCAGGTGAAACCAATGAATCCATGGTGCTAAATCTTTCCAAAGAAGAGTTTGAAGTTATTTCCACACTTCGCCAAAAAATCACAGCATCCCTTGACGAAGAATCTGGCATTGTATCCGTATCCGTAACCCTGCCCGATAATGTTGCCGCCGCTGCGGTAACCGAGTATACTATAAAGGAGTTAACCGAGTACTTGACGGAGTACCGCACCGAAAAAGTACTTCGAGATTTAACTTTTGTTGAGGAACAATTGGCCACGGCCGAGGCTCGCTTCGAAGAGGCACAGCTAACTCTAGCCGAATTTCGAGATAGCAACCAGGGCATGTTATCGGCAAGAGCTCAAACCGAAGAACAGCGGCTTAACTCCGAGTACCAAATCGCCTTCAATTTATACAATAGTCTCACCCAGCAGTACGAAGAGGCCAAGCTCAAGGTGCAAGAAGAGACGCCCATGTTTAAAACCTTGGAAGCTGTGCAAGTTCCGCTACAAGACGAAACCTCTGGAGCCATGATATTGATTGTATTCATTATGCTTTCGGGCATTGGATCTATCGGGTGGATTTTTGTGCACCCACTTATTGAACAATTTAAAAACGCTGTAGAAGATTAATTCATGATTAGGTATCAATCAAACTATCCCACGATGTCGCAACGATTCTTATTACCTACGCTAGTACTACTTTGTACTCTAGTTCTCCCAAATCTAACGTCTAATTATACACTTAAAGCTCAAAGTATCGATGAGCTGTTACAGTCTAGAGGGCTTACATTTGAGCAAGCCCAACAAATGGCACAGAATGCGGGGGTTGATCCGAATAATCCAAATGAATATCAAACACCAAGTGGATTTGAAAAGTATGAATTCATAGAGAAGCGTATCAAAATAAAAGACGAAAAAGATACAGTGTATCAGATAAAAGTGAGTAAGCATGGACCTGTAATGAACTCTATCATTCAGCATTTAGACGATGAAAGACCAATAGCAATGCAATGGATTTACACAAAGTTAGAAAATCAATTATTACAGCTTTCATATCAAATGTCTCACTCAAAATCATTAGGAGAGTTTAGGAGCGCAGCTAGTAAATTACATGCACCAGGTTTAAATATAATGTATGGAGATGCAAAAAATAATATTGCGTGGTTTGCTTCTGGACAATTGTATAAATACAGGGAAGGAGTGAATACAAAGTTAGTGTTGGATGGTGCATCTGGAGATGATGAGATTATAGAATATTTCGATTTTGAAGAGAATCCACAAGCAATCAACCCAAGTATACATTATGTGTACTCGGCAAATAATCAACCAGATTCGATCAAAGGAGGTTTGTATCCAGGATACTATTTACCTGAAGATAGAGCGAAGAGAATTGTTGGTTTGTTAGAAGCAAAAAATGATTTTACCAAAGAAGATGTGGCTAAAATGATATATGATGTTACTTCTGCTACGGCGCCAACAATCATTCAAAATCTTTCAACGGGAATTGATAGAGCTTCACTTTCAGTAAGTGAAAAGTTAAGCTTAGATATCTTGCAGAAATGGAGCGGATATTACGGTAAAAAAGAAGTTGCTGCTACATTTTCCAATAGCTAGCAGTAAATATCGAAATATATGCTAATTGAGTAATATAATAGGTCAACATTTGTTGCTAATTTGTTGCTAAGCAACGTAATAAAAATCAACAGATACCAAAAATTGGCTTGACTACGTATAGCTATGTATTCTGTAGTTTGGCAATATGTGAGAGTTAGCAAAAGGCAATGCTTTTGCTAACCCTCAATTACTATACATACAATAAGTATTTTATGCCGA
>CAKZLH010000297.1 GCA_937125285.1 uncultured Balneolaceae bacterium
ATGACTCCAAAGCTGACCGCTGCTATCCCAAAATTCCGGACGATTTTATTGTCGTAATGAAAGGTATCCATCGCCATAGTTGTGTTTCCTATTATTTGGTTAGTTTTTGTTTTTTTGATTAGTCTCTTCATCAAATAGCATTCGAATCGATGGGGTGTGTGGATCATCGAACTGACCACTTTTCACAGACCAGAAAAAAGCCCCCAAGAATAACAAGGCCACCAACAAGCTAAATGCTATTAAAAAAATTATCACACCCATATGCGAAGTCCTCGTTTTTGAGCTAATATTCGAGTGCTAAAAAAGGTGAACACCATTACACTGATGCTACTCGCAGGCATGATAATCGCAGCTACAAGTGGGGAAAGATGTCCAGATATTGCAAATCCTAATCCTACCACATTATATATCAGGGAAATTCCAAAGCTCAGTAGAATGACACGCATAGCATCATGACTAAAGTGTTTTAGCTGCGCTAGCTTAACCAAGGCATTTCCTTCAATGATAGCATCACATGCTGGGGTAAAGGCACTCATATCATCGGATATGGCAATACCAAAACGAGCAATTTTAAGGGCCCCAGCATCATTCAAACCGTCTCCAATCATGCAGGGGGATTGTCCATTTTGGTCTAATTGCTCTATAAATTCTAATTTTTCTACAGGGCTTTGCTTAAAAACCAACTGTTTCCAATCACATAAAGGGCGAAAGTATTTTTCTTCCCGATTGGTATCACCTGAGAGTAGATATACATCACCAAAGGACATCAGTTGTTGAAGTGTCTTCCCAATCCCCGCTCTCAAGCCTTGTCCAAATTCAAAATACCCTAGATATTCGCCATCAATAGCCACATGAACTTGGGTGGCTATCCATTCATTTGTCAAGGATTCAGAATTAATCTCATGATTTTTTAAGATATGACCGGATACAAAATCGGGATTTCCAAGTACAACGCTCATCCCTTTTACCCGTCCGCTAATTCCTTTTCCGGGGATTTCTTCTAGGTCTTCGGTCGCCTTAATCTTAGCATCTTGTAAATGACTATGTATTTTTTTTGATAGAGGATGTAAGGATTGGCTCACTACACTATGAATCCATTCTTTTTGCTCTTGGCTTAGTTCAACTCCGACGAATTGAGTTTGGGTGCGTTGTGTAGATGTGAGTGTTCCCGTTTTATCGAATACAAACGATTTTACCTGAGCAAAGGCTTCAATCAAAGATGAGTTCCTTATGTATAAGCCATTAAGAGAGAGTACATTAAGAGCCGAGCTTAAGGTGAATGGTGTGGAAAGGGCTAGGGCACATGGACAGGCTACAATTAACACGGCAGTAAACACCGTAAAGGCGAGGGAAGGATCGTTAATCCACCAATACAGAAAAGCCAAAACAGCAATTCCTAACACCGTGAAGGTAAAATAAGGACTGATTCTATCGGCAAACCCACTTATTTGATTCCCCTTGGTACTTATTTTCATCGATTGATGATTCCACAATTCGGTCAGGTAGCTGTGCTCCACAGTTTTGGACACCAATGCCTCTATGTGATTTCCAATAATCTTACCACCTGCATAGATGTTAGCCCCCCTGTTAATGTGAACAGTTTCCGACTCACCTGTGATAAAGTGATAATCGATACGTGCCTGTTCGCTTTCCAAGACCGCATCTACGGGTATAAGTTCTTGATTCCGGATACGTACTCGGTCTCCAATTTCTAGATCAGTAACCTTGGTGACCTCTTCCGATCCAGATTCGCTCAAACGAAGAATAGAAAGGGGTAAGTATGAGCGATAATCGCGATCAAAAGAAAGATGATCAAAGGTTTTTTGTTGGATTAATTTCCCAATCAAAAGAAAAAAGATAAACCCGGTAAACGAATCGAAGTAGCCCGCCCCGGTACCACTCAGAATTTCATATAAACTACGACTGAATAGGGCAACGATCCCAATACTTATGGGAACGTCCAAGTTAATACCGCCCTGAGCCAAGGCCGCCCATGCCGATTTTAAGTAATCCATTGCACTATACAATAGGACGGGCGTCGAAAGCAGTATATTCAACCCGCCAAAAACCCAGGCCATCCAATAATCTCCACTCGATTGATTTAGATCTAGGTATTCAGGAAAGCTGAAGAGCATTACATTGCCAAAAGCAAAACCGGCCACTCCAAGCTTAAGCCACAGTTTTTTTTGTTGCGACGGATTTTTGATGAGACCTGAGCTACTTTCATTATCGTCTGTTATGCCAGAGGTAACAAAGAGTTGCTCCAGACGAATTTCAGGCTCATAACCAACGGTGGTTAAGAGTTCTGCGATGGCCCGAAGTGTCGTTTTTCTCTGGTTGAACCGTATACGTAGCGTTCGTTTTACAAAGTTGACTCGCCCTTCAATGATTCCTTCATCCATTCGATGAAGATGTTCAAGAAGCCACACACATGAAGTACAGTGAATAGATGGAATAAAAAGGGTGGTGGTGGCTATAGAATCTTGGCTGAAACTAATCAGTTTAGCCTGTACTTCAGGATCTTCAAGAATGTCGAATTGTGGGCGTTCTATAGTGGAAGTAATGGTGTGGCCAAGCTGATCATCGAAGCGATAATAATCGCCAAGTTCATGCTCATGTAAGAGTGAATAAACCATTTTACAACCCTCACAGCAAAAGTTCTGTTCGCCGCTAGTATACTCCTCACTCTTACAATGTTCTCCACAGTGTGCACAGGTCTTAGATGCTATGATAGTGGACTGACTCACCCCGTTTTTACTTAGGTTTCTGGTTTGGGTACCGATTCTGCCCCATTGAGGAGCACACTATTGTTGAAGTAAAGGCGCTCGTTGAACCATTTATTACTCATCATTCGATCAGTATCTGAAAAGGTGGTGGATTGCAACCATTTTTTGATTTTTTCACGTTCTACAGACCAAAAATTGTGAAAGGGACAGGGTTCGATATGCCCACATCCATTAATTCCCATAAAACAGGTCGAAAAAAATTCATCACTATCAATCGCAGTTATTACATCGTATACCGTGATGGCATCCAATGATTTAGCTAAATACACCCCTCCATTTAAGCCTCGTTGTGAGCCTAAGATGCCGGGTGATTTGAGCTTAGAGAGAATTTGCGATAAGTAGGCGGCAGGGCACCGTAGCTGTCGCGATAGCTCAGCAGCAGAAATAACCGTGTTCTGATGTTTAGACAATGCAATAATAGCCGAAATGGCGTATTGCGCGCCTTGGGATACAAGTTTCATAAGCCGACTTTTATATTCTAATATTCATATTCGAATATTGATATTAGATTTAAAGAAAGCTCTGTTATAAAAGCAACACTGACCATGTAAAAAAGTAGAGCAAAACAAAAAAACCTCGTACCTTGAGCGCAGTTCAAAAAAAACCACTTGGCCCATTCAATTCGCTAGCTATGTCTCATTCCTCAACCACCGAACCCACAGTAACCCTAGAACTCGCCCTAGACCACGGTTTAACCGAACAAGAGTATCAGATGATACTCGATCGTTTGGGTAGAATACCTACGTTTACTGAATTAGGGGTGTATTCTGTTATGTGGAGTGAGCACTGTTCGTACAAGAATTCTATTCTGGAACTCAAAAAATTACCACGAGAAGGGGAGCATTTATTGGTGGCAGCCGGTGAGGAAAATGCTGGATTGGTTGACATCGGTGATGGGTGGGGTTGTGCTTTTAAAATTGAAAGTCATAATCACCCATCGGCGGTAGAACCCTACCAAGGTGCGGCTACAGGTGTTGGTGGGATTCATAGAGACATCTTTACCATGGGAGCGCGTCCTGTGGCATCTTTAAATTCGTTACGGTTTGGTTCTCTAGATACTCCTCGTGTTCGTTTCTTACTTGATGGGGTGGTACGAGGAATTGGCGATTACGGAAATTCCTTTGGTGTACCGGTGATTGCTGGTGAAGTTTGCTTTGATGAAAGCTATGAGGGAAATCCCCTGGTTAATGCAATGAGTATTGGTTTGGTGAAGGCCGGTGAAACCGCCTCGGCAATAGCCAAAGGCATTGGAAACCCGGTACTTATCGTAGGGGCTAGCACAGGTAGAGATGGTATTCACGGCGCCACTTTTGCGTCTGAAGAAATTTCTGAGGAAAGCGAGGCCAAACGACCAAGTGTACAAGTAGGGGATCCCTTTACCGAAAAATTGCTCCTTGAAGCTAGTCTCGAAGCTCTTCAAACCGGAGCGGTTATAGGAATGCAGGATATGGGCGCGGCGGGAATTGCCTGTTCATCTAGTGAGATGACCGCAAAAGGGGGGCAAGGTATGCGTATCGATTTGGATAAAGTACCTGCTCGTGAAGAAGGCATGACGGCCTATGAAATGCTCCTCTCAGAAAGTCAGGAGCGCATGCTTATTGTGGCTGAAAAGGGGCAAGAACAAAAAATAATTGATGTCTATGAGCGGTGGGATCTTCACGCTGTTGTGGTGGGTGAAGTTGTTGACGGGGATCAGGTAACCTACTGGAAAGACGGTGAAATAAAAGCCCAAATACCTGCCGAGCATTTAGTTCTTGGCGGTGGTGCTCCTCAGTATGTGCGAGAAACCGCCAAGCCAAGCTACTTAGAGCAAACCCAACAATTTGATTCAACTACACTAGAGCATCCCACTAATCTAGTCGAAACCTTAGAGCGACTCTTACAAAGCCCAAACATTGCTTCAAAGCGCTGGGTTCATGAACAGTACGATACCATGGTTCGCACCAATACCGTACAAGGTCCGGGTGCTGCTGATGCGGGTATCATACGTATAAAAGGCTCTAAAAAAGGCTTGGTGGCTAAAACCGACTGTAATGGTCGGTATGTGTATCTGAATCCTCGCAGAGGGGGACAAATTGCCGTTGCTGAATCCGCTCGAAATGTAGTGTGCTCGGGAGCTAAACCTATGGCTATCACCAACTGTTTAAACTATGGAAACCCTTATAAACCCGAGGTGTATTGGACCTTTAAGGAATCCTTAGCGGGAATGGGTGATGCTTGTCGAGCGCTCAATACACCTGTTACTGGTGGAAATGTGAGTTTCTATAATGAAAACCCTGAGAGCGCCATATTCCCAACTCCTATTATAGGGATGTTAGGTGTCATCGAAGATGTTGAGAAGCATAAAATGAGTCCATCTTTCAAGCAGGAGGGTGATGTGGTCATGTACATTGGAGCCCCTAGATCAGGAATAGGGGGTTCGGAATATTTGAAGGTTATTCATGGGCTAACCACCGGTGACGCGCCTGAACTCGATTTAGATGTTGAGTTACGCGTTCAACAGACCGTTCTGGAAGCCATTCAAGGTGGAATGGTTACTGCCGCCCACGATGTTTCAGACGGAGGATTAGCAACCTGTTTGGCAGAAATGGCTATTTTTGGTAAAAAAGGTGCTCAAGTAGATCTCTCAGTACTAAAAGGTGATACCATTGAGCTTTGGTTTTCAGAAGCTCAGTCGGGTATAGTTGTAACTTGCACGGCCGATCAGAAAGAAACTCTATTAACTCACTGTAATGCTCATGGTGTTCCAGCCGTTGAGTTAGGTGTGGTAGGGGGAACCAGCCTTCATTTCAAAGATTCAGGTGAATTAGCGGTAGATCACGCTCAAGACGTATATGAATCGGTACTTCCTAACGCTATGGCATAGCGTTCAAGGCGCGATGTAAAGCCTCTGCTTTCACAAGTGTTTCTTCCCATTCTGCTTCGGGACTCGAGTCACTCGTAATGGCACCTCCCACCGGATACACCATCTGCTGGTCTTGTATTAAGGCTGTGCGTATGACCACATTGAAATCAAAATCACCCGATGGGCTAAAATATCCAATAGCCCCAGAGTATATGCCTCGTTTATAGTCTTCATATGTCTCAATGGCCTTCATAGCAGCAATTTTAGGCGCCCCAGTCATAGAACCCATAGGAAAGCTATTTCGAATAATTTCAACCGGAGTAACCTCTGGACCTACCTCTGCAATCACCTTACTCACGAGTTGATAAACCGTCTCAAAGCTTTGTATTTCAAACAGCGGATCCACCTTCATGCTCCCGCTTTTAGCGACTCGATGAAGATCATTGCGGACCAAGTCTACAATCATTAAGTGTTCCGCCTTATTTTTTTCACTTAATAGTTCCACACGTACTCGCTCAGGAACGGTCATTAACTCGTCATCACTTCGCCCTACGGTTCCTTTTATAGGCTCCGACCAAATGCTTGAGCCACGCTTGGCTAAATAGCGCTCAGGACTAGCGCAGCATACATATAACGCTTGCCCATTGGAATCCAGCAGTTCTAAATAGGCACCAAATGGTACCGGACCTTGTGCTTTCATCGCTTGATAGAGCTTCCAAGCCGACCCTTCAAAGTCAAATTGCAAGGCATGCGAAAGATTCATTTCATAGTAAGATCCCTCATGAATATCGTTTTGAATACCCCTTACTTTTTCTAGATATTCATCTTTATTGGATATTTTTTTCGGGTTGAACCGAAAGGAGGCCTCTCTATGATTTCCCTCATTTTCGCGCTTCTCAGTAGTTACAGGGAGCATGGATTCATCGCCAAGGATCCATTCGGTTGAGTCTTTTTCAACACCCGATGGATTCGATGGTTGGGAATGTGAATCAGTAGCGAACTTCATCAGGATTTTAGGCTCCATAAACCATAGATCCGGAGCACGGTTTAGAGCCATATGCGAGCTCTCTAATTGTTCAACCGCATTTTTCAGATCATATCCCAAATAACCAAATAGCCATCGCTGCTCCTGAACGGCGCTTAATAGGGCCCAAATCATAGAAGGAGTCTCTAATTTTGCTACATACCAAAGGCTTGAGCCATCACGGGACCACAAGAAGTTCGG
>CAKZLH010000298.1 GCA_937125285.1 uncultured Balneolaceae bacterium
AGTATATAGAAGCCATGTTGGATGAGGTGATGAATACCTATGAAAAACAGAATCCCCATCATCGTTCGGTGCGGGTTAATATTCATGTAGACGCTATTGATTAGCCGATGAATTTGTACAAAAGATAAGCCCATCCAAAACTATGCAATAAAGCTAAAAGGATGTTACATTCATGATTGTTCTACGAGTAGATTAAATAAGTTTTTAAGCATGCAGGATTATGAATTTATAGATGGTAGTCGGCTTTCGTCGGTAATTGAGGCACTCATATTTGCCAGTGATGAACCCATTAGCGCGGCAAAGATTCGCGAAATCATCGTTGATAACGAACAGAACATCGAATTTGATGAAGCCACGGTAGATGATTTTGTTCAACTACTAAATGAACGATATGAGTCTAAAGGTATTAGTTTTCGGATTGAACGAGTTGGAGGTGGCTATACCTTTCTTACCCAAAAAAAGTATCACTATTGGCTAAGCATCTTTCAGCATGAAAATGCCTATCGGAAGCTTTCTCAATCGGCCGTTGAAACCCTTGCCATCGTAGCGTATCGACAACCCATCACCAAACCAGAAGTAGATCAAATTAGGGGTGTAGACTCCGGTTATATTTTGCGTCAGCTTATGGAAAAAGCACTCATAGAGGTAGCGGGCCGTGGGGATGGACCCGGAAAGCCATTGCTTTACAAAACGAGCCGCCATTTCTTGCGACATTTCGGGTTGAATTCGGTTCAAGACCTGCCCAAACCTCGAGAAATAGAGGAGATTCTTAAAGATGATGATATGGCGGAACACCGACAATTACTCATGTCCAGACAGTTAATGTTAGAGGCAGAGGAGGAAGATCGAGTCGAATTGAAGGGGGACATTTATCAGGATTCTGAAGAAACAAATGACCAAACGGAGCTTATGGATGAAGCCGAGAAACCTCAGGATTCGGAGATTCTAGACGATTCGGAAAGTACAGAAGCAGAAGACCCTTCAGCCCGGGAAGAAGAATAGTTATGAATAGTCGTTCGATACCCAAAAAAGGAGAGGAATTTCGCCTTAATAAATACATCGCGCAGTCTGGTTTATGCTCGAGAAGAGAGGCGGATGCTCGCATTGCCGATGGGCAGGTAAAGGTGAATGGAGCTGTAGTTACCGAAATGGGTTTTAAAGTCACCATGCAAGATCAGGTGCACGTTAATGGAGAATTACTAAATCCAGAACCCCCCGTTTATTTACTGCTGAATAAACCCAAGAACACCATTACTACCACCTCCGATGATCGAGGGCGAAACACGGTAATGGATGAAATAGAGAGCGCAACGGGATTTCGCGTATATCCAGTTGGAAGATTAGATCGAAATACCACGGGATTGCTGTTACTTACCAATGATGGGGATTTGGCTCATCGCCTGATGCATCCGTCGTATAAAGTCCGGAAAACCTATGAAGTGGTTAGTGAACGGCCACTTAGCGACGAAGAACTCGCCGCTTTTCGAAAGGGAGTGCCCCTCGAAGATGGGGTGGCAAAGGCTCATCGTGTTACTGGTTTTATTGATGCGGCTGACCGGTTTCAAATGTCTGTATTTGAAGGAAGAAATCGACTTATACGGCGAATGGTCGAGTATCATGGTACCCAAGTAACCAAACTAAAGAGAATTGAGTATGCGGGCTTAGATTTAAAGGGTGTAGCACCCGGTAGGTGGCGATTCTTGCGCGATCATGAAATTAGAGATTTGCGGGTGTTGGTTAAACTAAAACCGCCCGAAAAAACGGTAGCATCCCCTTCAACCCGAAAAAAATCAAAAAAGCGGAAACCAAAGCGTCGATAGTGCTGAATGTGACTTTAGATTTTTTTACATCATTAGCACTTGATATACCGGTCTAGGCTCTTCATTTTGTGACCTTGAATATAGTGTCGGGTATTACGACTTTACTATGTGCATAAAACAAAGTTTTGGTTTGTCCTGGAACGGATAACGATTCATTTAACTACATAACGAATAATAAAAGCATGAACTACGGTAATCAAAACCTATGGCGTCTGGCCATACTATTA
>CAKZLH010000299.1 GCA_937125285.1 uncultured Balneolaceae bacterium
ATGGGGCTGCTTGGGTGGCCATCGGGTTGTCTCCCCGAAAATCAGACGAGTTCGAAACTCGTATGCACGGCAAAATGGGGTAGCTTTAGATTGAGGGAAACCTAACCAGTGGTGAGCTAGTGCCATAGAAATTTGCTATCACATGGAATATTAGTGTGATGACTAATTCATGTTGATGATAAATAGGGCTAACGAAAATAGATAATTGAAATAAGCTTCATCACAAGTTTAAAGTAGATTACGTTGATTCGAATTCCGTCTACCCCACAATATAAGTCCGGTTGACAGAGCGATTATGTGCAGGTCTGCAAAACTTGTTAGGGAAGGTTTAAGTCCTCCACCGGACTCTAAAAAATGGGAGTATATTCAAGCGGCCAAAGAGGACAGACTGTAAATCTGTTGGCATTATAGCCTTCGCAAGGTTCAAATCCTGCTACTCCCACATTAGTTTTATTTATATGTATAAGGGCTTGTAGCTGAGTGGTTTAGCGGGACGCTGTTAACGTCTGATGTAATAGATTGAAAGAACGTAGGTTCGATTCCTACCGGGCCCTCAACAGCGAAATTAGGATGGCAATCCTTTCTGCCGCTTTATAAAACACGGTATACTGTGAGCAGAGAACTATGCACCAAAATGGGGGCGCATGTACCAAGGCTGGCGATTTTGATTTGCAATCAGAATGTGAACGGTTCGATTCCGTTTGTCTCCCCTTTAAAAAAATAAATATATGAAAATATGTAAAAACAATAAATGTAATAATATAATTAAAGAAAAAAACAAATATTGTTCATTTAAATGTAGAAATGAATATGTCAATAAAAACTTAAGAGATTATAAAAAAAACTCTAAAGGGTTAAGTAAAAAATATAGGGAAGCATATGTACCAAAACAATGTAAAAACCCTGAATGTAAAAAAGAAATTTCTTACGAAAAAAAACGTAATGACTATTGTAATCACTCTTGTGCTGCAAGCCATACAAATAAAAAAAGAAAAAAAATTAAACGGTCAAAAGATGCAATAGAAAACATCAGAGAAGGAGCAAAAAAATATGATAGAAAAAAAAATAAAAAATATTTTGATAATCCAAATAAATGTAAGAATTGCAATAAACCTTTGCCGTACAATAAGCGAAGAAATATATACTGTAATAAAAAATGTCAGCACGAATGGAATAGTAATAATCTTGATGAATATTGGAGTTATAGGCGAAAATGTAAATTTAACTTTTCTTTAAATGATTTTCCAGATGAGTTTAATTTTCAACTCATTGAAGAGCATGGTTGGTATAAGCCCAAAAACAGAGGAGATAATGTTAATGGTATTACAAGAGATCATATGTATTCCGTAAAAAGGGGATTTGATGAAGGAATTGATCCAAAGATAATATCCCATCCTGCTAATTGTAAGTTAATGTTACATAGAAAAAATATTAGCAAGGGGTCTAATTGCAGTATAACTTTAATTGAATTATTAGAAAAGATTGAATATTGGAATGAAAAATACTCTATTTCATAGTAAGCCACACTAA
>CAKZLH010000300.1 GCA_937125285.1 uncultured Balneolaceae bacterium
GCTGGAGCATCGGCCGCTGCCTTTTGGGCCACCCTACAAGCCTTCCCACTTCAGGCTGAAAAAGGATTTGGACCCATTATGATGGCCTGCCATCGAGCCGCTAGAAAGGCGTATGAATTTTTGGATAACAGCCCTAATCTAAGCCCTATTGGCGTACCAGAACTCGACATCATTTGTTATGCTCCATGTTCTTCAACCATAGCTACTTCGACCAGAGACATCAGCCGACTCTCCAAAGCATTATTCAACGCTGGAATGAAGCAACCAGAGCCAACAAACAGCTACTACTTGTCCCTTTTCACCATGAAATCCAGCGCCCTAGCTCAATACCTTCCAAACATCACTATCGACACGGATGATGTAGTCGTGCTCAGAAGCGTACTCATGAAGCCCGAACAAGAGTATGAAATAGTTGAACTGCTTTCTCGGGTTGAAGCCGACCTTATTCGTCTTCTGTAATCCACTTCTCTGGATCATGAATCACTTCTGCGAATTGAATACCCGTCGCATCAGACGTTACATGAGCTTCAAATTCAACCAAGCCTTCCCGTTCCTTTTTCAAGAGTTCAGTAGCTAGAGCATTAACAATATGCTGTTGAATCAAACGCTTAAGTGGACGTGCTCCAAATAATGGATCATAGCCTCGTTCGGCCAACCAATCCTTCACCTGATCATTTATATTCAGAGTTACCGATTGTTCAGACAACAATCGATATAAACGTTGGAGTTGTATATCCACAATGGAACGTATATGGGTAGCATCGAGAGGATGAAAAACAATGATATCATCGACACGATTTAGAAACTCTGGGCGAATACTTTTTTTCAACAAGGCAATTAATTGCTCCTGTATCTTAGCATAGCGCTCATCGTTCCATGGGCTCTGATCTTTTTCAATGGCCTCCACAATCAGTGATGAGCCAAGATTAGAGGTCATGATGATAATGGTATTCGTAAAATCAACAGTGGTGCCTTTGCTATCGGTTAAACGGCCTTCATCGAGTACTTGTAGGAGAATATTGAACACATCGGGGTGTGCTTTCTCCACCTCATCCAACAAAATGACCGAATAAGGCCGTCTTCGAGCCGCTTCTGTCAACTGTCCCCCCTCATCATATCCCACATAGCCCGGAGGCGCTCCCACTAAACGACTCACCGAATGTTTCTCCATATACTCACTCATGTCGATTCGAATCATGGCTTGCGGATCGTTAAACAGAAATTCGGCCAAAGTTCTTGCCAACTCCGTTTTGCCAACTCCAGTAGACCCTAGGAAAAAGAATGAACCAATAGGCCGATCATGATCCTGAAGTCCAGCTCTCGAGCGTCTTACCGCATTCGCAACAGCCTCTATGGCATGCTGCTGTCCAATCACGCGTTTGTGTAATTCCTCTTCAAGTAGGAGCAATTTTTGGCGATCGGATTGAACCATTTTCGCTACAGGAATTCCCGTCCATCGTGCCACTATATCGGCAATATCATCGGCCTGAACTTCTTCTTTCAGCAAGGCTTCTCCCTCTTGTAAAGCCAGGGCTTGTTT
>CAKZLH010000301.1 GCA_937125285.1 uncultured Balneolaceae bacterium
TGAAAGGTGTGGAAGTGTTGGTATACGACATCCAAGATATTGGAGTACGCTCCTATACCTACATTAGTACTATGGGATTGGCCATGGAAGCCGCTGCAGAACAAGATATCCCTTTTGTAGTTTTAGATAGACCCAATCCGCTTGGAGGGCTTAAAGTAGAGGGGGCTTTGGTGGAAAAAGAGTACGAGTCTTTTGTAAGTGCCTTTCCCATTCCCTATGTGTATGGGTTAACCCCTGGAGAAGTCGCACGCATGATTGCTACCGAACAATGGATGGAGACTGATAAAAAAGTATCATTAGAAGTCATTGAAATGAAGGGATGGAAAAGACAGATGACCTTTGAGGATACCGGACTTCCTTGGGTCCCCACTTCACCTCATATCCCGCACCCATACTCGTCATATTATTATGTCGCCAGTGGTATAATGGGTGAATTAGGAGTTTTTTCTGAAGGGGTAGGCTATACCTTACCATTTCAAGTATTTGCTGCAGAATGGATAGATGAACAACTTCTTAGTGAATCGATGAATAATCTTAACCTGCCTGGTGTTTATTTCCGACCAATAGTTTTTAAACCTTTTTATGGGAGAGATCAGTCCAAAACACTTCGTGGCGTGCAAATACACCTCTATGATTTTGAGTCGGTTGAACTGATGCCATTACAATTTTATTTCATGCAGGTTCATTCTCAACTTTATCCCGATGTTTCGATTTTTGAGCAATCGGAAAATAGGTGGAATATGTTCGACAAGGTTAATGGAACTAATCAGGTAAGACTTCAATTTTCAGTTGATTTTCAGGTTGAACCGCTTCTGAAGCAATGGAGAACTGCAGCCACCGCATTTCAAGATTATTCTAAACAGTATTGGATGTATGAATAGACTAAATAGCAGCTTAGTAAATCAGGATACGTATATGACCAAAAGACTTTTAATCACATCAATTTTAGGAATTCTGGGAGTATTTTTGGCATTCTCATCAACCATGGCTCAGAGCAATCGTCTTTCTTTGGGTATAGTTATTCCAGAACAAGATACCGTGGAGTATTCATTTTCAAGATACCGAGTGGCTGCCAATACACATCCAGAAGCTCAGGCTTT
Organism: uncultured Balneolaceae bacterium; assembly: GCA_937125285.1. Classification (GTDB taxonomy): domain Bacteria; phylum Bacteroidota; class Rhodothermia; order Balneolales; family Balneolaceae; genus UBA1275. The sequence continues at coordinate 1,101 of CAKZLH010000301.1, forward strand.
TATCAATGGGAAAGAGGTTAAGGTCTATTCTTCTGGTGCGTTTGTAGACATGGTTTTCCCAGGCGATGATATAACACCCATCGAGTTTAAAGTCGTTTTAAAGGGAGATACCCTTGTTCAAACGAGATATCTAGTGACCCCTTCATATAAAAAATCATTGAGTTCGGTTAGTGCTAGCAATCAAAAACCAGCACTTTCAACCAGTGAAAAGATTTCAAATAAAAAATGGTTTGTTTCAGAAAATAACTCAGGGTGGAACGCCAATCAGTGGTATGGTCCAGACGAAGTCATTCAACTTTCTGCAAAAGCTACCCCAGGTGTTTCCGTATTTGCTCAATTACCAGCTTCGGAGCATAAAATTAAATTGCACGAACAATCAACACCGGGTGAATATACCGCCTATATGCAGGTGCCCACACACGCGCCATACGGTGAGGGAGGTATCGAGTATGAAGTTAGGGGTAAATGGTTTAAACGAGCATCCTCAGCTGGAGAATCGATGATAAGATGGGGGGGACTTCCTAGAATAGGTATAGTAAACAGCTCAGATGCTTACCTAAATATAGGCCTCGGTTCTGACCGCCTGGGTGGAGCTAAGTACGGTTCACTGTATGAAGGGGTAGAGCTTCAAATCGTAGGTGAACGTGAGGGCTTATACAAAGTGCAATTGAGCCCCAGTTTACATGCATGGATACCCACTCGCTTTGTTGATCTCGAAGAAGGATATTATGAGCCAGAGCAAGTACTAACGGGTAACATTCGAATTTCTGGACCTGGTTTAGCGGGGAATACCACTGATGATCATGATATTATTACGGTGTCTTTAGGTAAGCGATTACCCTACATCATTCATACCGAACTGGATCCCAATACCATAGTGGTTGATATTTTTGGTGCCACCAGTAATACCAACTGGAAGATTCTCTATGATCATGCGGAAGGTATAAATGAGCTTCGATGGAAGCAAATAGAAGATAATAGGTTTCGCTTAATCATTGATATCGCCCATAAGCGACATTGGGGGTATGATGTACGATATGGTTGGGGCGGTCAAATGCAAATTATGGTCAAATACCCTCCTACCATAGAAGATGCCACCAAACCATTGACCAACCGGGTCATTGCAGTAGATGCTGGCCATGGTGGCCGAAACAATGGATCATTAGGTGCTACGGGTACCATGGAGAAAGAAGTTACCTTGGCTATCTCGAAAAAATTACAAGAGCTACTCGAAGAGGCGGGAGCAAAAGTAGTGATGACTCGAACCGATGATTCCTACCTTTATATGAGCGAACGAGCGGATATTATTCGTAAAGCTGATGCCGAATTATTGGTAAGTATTCATGCTAATTCCATAGGATACAGCACAGATCCTAGAGAAATGAAAGGAACCGGTGCTTTTTATAAACACATGGCCTATAAACCACTTGCAGAAGTGATGTATAAAAAAATGCGTGAACTGGGTTTTGAAGATTATGGTTTAACGGGGAGTTTTAATTTTTCGTTAAATGCGCCTACAGATTTTCCAAATGTACTGGTTGAAACTGCTTTCATGTCGAACCCAGAAGAGGAAATCATCTTATTGGATCCTTATTATCAGCGAAAAATGGCCGCCCAAATTGTGGAAGGACTTATAGAATATTACAATGCCTTTGCAGCGTGGCCACATGAATCGCTTCAAATGAACGATTAACAGAGTTAGTATCTATTTAATAAGCGTCATTTTCTGAGTTCTTACTCCTTTGGCACTTTCTAATTGATACAAGTAGACTCCGCTAGCCAAATTGGCGGCATTAAAAGTATATTGATGGTGCCCAGCAGGTAAGATATCCTGAACTAGTACTTCAATTTCTCTACCCAAAAGGTCATAGACCACTAAACGTACACGCTCCGATTCTGGTAAACTAAAGGACACTTGAGTACTTGGATTAAATGGGTTGGGATAGTTTTGGTACAGCTCAATCGTAACAGGAATATCTGAAGATGTAGTTTCTTCTTCGGGTTCGTTGGCAATGGGGGTGGCAACCGTAGCCACTCTTAAATCATCAAATAGGATAAATCCTTCTGCTGAATTTCCCTCGGTATAGGATAATTGAAAACTGTCGATGTAGACATTTCCATTTAATGTTCCGTTACCATTAACCCATCCTACAATAGGATCGCTGGCAAGATTCCAACTTATTAATTTCCATCCTATCCAATCCACGTTATACCATGGGCTTCCCTCTAGTTGCCCATTCCCATCTCTGAGCATAAACCGAAATGGATTCCCCGAACCATCTCCAAATACATACACTTGTAGCAGCGAGCTATTACTAAAATTAGGAGAACTTGAATTTCTATACACGCGTATTAGATGTTCACTTTCAGAGGTATTCCAACCATAATTAATTCTCATGGCTTGTGGGCTATCCGTAAGAAGATTGGTCCACGCAGTTTCACTCACTCGCTCGGTTTCCTCGGGAGAATAACCTGTGGTACTACCGCTTTGAGATGGGTGCCACCAAGGCGAAAAATCTCCATCAAAGGTATCTATAACCCGCGACACTTGAATTCCTTGGGTAGTGGTAGGAAAGCTTTTCAGTATGCCTTTACCGATGGCATTACCTAAGGTATCACTGATATTTTTGGAAATACTTAGCAGGTGATAAGTGTTTGGTAGGAGGGGTTCGGATACAAAGTAATTGAGAACACTCTCCGTCCCCACTTCATAATAGGCTAATGTACCTGGTATGCGTCGACCTTGGGTAAGATAGTACATAGTCGTAGAATCAAAGGCTGCAGAATCTAAGGGTTCATTAAATCGGATGGAAGCAATAGGGAATTGGTCTAGGCCGACCGAAGCACTTGGAAATACATCTGAGCTTATGGGAGCCATGATGTCGGCAGGAGAGGTCTGTATAGTACGTTGATAATCATCTCCTGGATCGCCATCACCATTACCATCTAAGCCATGCTTGTAAGGTGAGTCATCATGAGCTGTGGCTTGTATAAGGAGTGTATATTCGGTAACAAATGCGAATTTATCGGTAGCAATGTGTAGGCTAGATGAGCTTGGCCAACTTAAGTTGAGTCCACCCTCAATTTCAGGCGTGATTTGCAATGCGGCTTCAACAGAAGCTTGATCCATACTTCTGCTAAATTCAATTACCAGAGGCTCCCCAATATCTAAACTTTCTTCTTGATCAACGGATACCGATAAAATATAGGGCTCAATATTTGAATACAATTCATGGTCGAGAAAACTAAAATCATCCGTTTTTATGTCCAATTCTAAGGTGTCAGCATAATAACCTTCTGCCTCAATAATGACCTGTTGAGGTCCATTAGGCAAATCTTCTAAGTAATAAAAACCATTGGATAAGGCTTCCTCACGGGATGAATAATCCGAAAACAAGGATTCAAAGGTATCGGTGGTATAGCTTTTGCCTGCAATGTGAATGGTTGCACCATTAAGTCCTTTTCCCGTAGCAGCATCCGATATTACACCTGTAGCAATACCTACTACAGGTCGATCTGAAACCCCCATATACGACAATATGGACCAAAAATGAGATTGGGCCTCTAATCGTTTAAACTCAGCATTCATATTCAATTGCTGCTGCCGAGGGTTGGTGTGAAAGCCTCCCTCACTTAAAACAGATGCCATACTAGATTCCCGGTTTACATGCAGATACGGATACTGCCGATCATGGCTATATACAGATCCACCTAAATAAAAATTGCGATCAGCAAAATTTCCTCTTGTTCCAATTCGCATAGCAGCACTTAAATTGGTGGTCATGTAATCACCCATTTCTTTTCCACCTTTCGGACTTTTTTCAACCGTAGAGCCTTGAGACCGCCAGCCTCCATGCAATAATAGCGTACTATTGGCAGCAGAAGGGCCAGCATCACTATGTATAGAATGAAAAAAGTCGGCACCTAAGGCGTTGGCTCTATCGGTACGCTGGGATAAATTCACCGAAACCTGATCGTCCATTCGACTCATATACACCGTATCGATATCGGTATTGCTAAGGAGCATCTCTCGCAAAGCGAGCCCTACTCTAAGTACTTTATGAGCTTCGGAGTAGTTATAAAGTCCTTGATTTTCAGTGCGGCTATGCCCTGGGTCCAAAAATATGGTCCATCCATCCAATCCAGTTACTTCTTGGGCTTGAATATTGGTTGGTAGAGCTAAGCTTAATAGTAAGCAAAAGGTCGTGATAGAAATAGAAAAACGTACTTTCATGTGTTTGTAAACCGATGGAAAAAATTAAAAAATGTGCAACTGAACTTATTTGATTGCCATTAAATAGATATGACCTGTTTCAGGATCATTGAAAATAACAGCATCGCCATAAGGTGACCAATGTGGATTTAATGCGATGAGTGGCGTGTGTTCGGTGATAGTATAGGAGGCAATCTCATCAGCCGCATACACAACTAGATCCGATTTTGTAAACGCATAGCCGTTATCCTCGGTGACCATCGCTACAATATGTCGGCTGTCTGGTGACCAGTCGGCTCTATATGCCTTTCCTAAATAACGCAATTGTTCACCATCGGAATTCATTATGTACAAACCCTCACCATAAAGCTCAAATACAACTTTTTTTCCATCAGGCGAATAACGTAGATTTAAAATTTTAGCTTCCCCATCCTCGAAAGGGTTTAAGGTTTCTAGAATTTCTGCCCGATCATTAATTCGAGTTAATCGCTCATTAATAATGACTAACTTTTCTAAATCATTGGGTATAGCAGGCTTCAAACGTTCTGGTAATTCCACCCCTGTTTCAGCCCTCACCAAACCATTTCTAGACATGATTAAGGCTGATTTTTGGAACCCTAGCCATTCTGGAGCACCTTGATAACCGGTACTATAATCGCTCAATCGTGTATGGGTACCTTCTTCAAGTCCATATAATTGTAGTGCACTCATTTTCTTTCGGTCCTTGAATATATGATGAGTCGATAAAATCCATTCCCCATCCAATGACCACTTATAATCAAATCCCGCTTGAACATTGGTGATTTTCCGGATGTTCTGAACTTTTAGGCTATCAAGAGGAGTATAATCGGCTACCCATAATCCAAAATGATTAGGCCCAGTAAAAGCAATATGTTCCCCATCTGGAGAAAAACGAGCGTTCATGAGAGGTAATTCCGTTCCCCTGATGAGTTCCTCAGGTTCTCTCGGGTTGAATAGATTGGTTTCTGATTCTAAGCTATATTGCGAAGCATTATTGGCGGTTGTTTCTTGAGCATAAAGGCTGATGTCAAATAGCAGCCCAAAGGCCAAAATCATTATAAATTGATTAAGTAACGGAGTGGTTTTGGTGACTTTTGTCATATGCTTTACTCTATAAGGTGATGAATATTAGGATGGTAATTAGGTGTCTTTTTTCTTTCCAAAATCTTTTTCAATTCGAATAAATGGGGTGATGATAACAATAGGTATGGCCGATAATAACACCCAAATGAAAAATAACTCGTAGCCAATAGCTTCTTGAACCGCTCCAGAAATGGCACCAGGTATACTCATCCCAAAGGCCATTAGGGCAGTTCCAAACGCATAATGAGCTGTTTTAAAAGGCCCGCGTGCTAGGTAAATCAAATACATTAAAAAGGCTGTGAAACCAAAACCGTAGCCAAATTTCTCAAGTCCGACAAAACTACTAATAATCCAAAAATTATCGGGTTGAGCAGCAGCTAAATACCAATAGGAGAGATTTGGTAGATTCATAATACCAATCATGGGCCACATCCAAGCTTTTAGACCATGTTTTGAAATCACAATCCCACCCAAGATGCCTCCAGCTGTTAATGCGAGCAATCCAATGACACCGTTGATATAACCTACATCAGTGACACTCAAGCCCAATCCACCTGCTTCTATTGTGTCCATTAAAAAAGGAGCGGCCATTTTAACCAGCTGTCCTTCACCGAACCGGTATAATAAAACAAAGGTAACGGCTAGACCAATTTGTTCTTTCTTAAAAAATTCGGCAATGGTACTCCACACAGCTTGAAGGGGAGATTCATCTGCCTGCTCTGCGGGCTTATCTTCTACTGGATAGGGGAGCATTTTTTGATGGTAGCCAAACATGAGAATCATAATGAAGGCAACCAAACCAAGAACCACCGTCCAAGCCAATGCCGAATCCATTGTTCGAGTGGCCATAATTCCAGCGAGTACCACAAATAAACCTTCACCACTCCACATGGCCAATCGAAAGAAGGTGGATCGTATACCTACAAAAAATGATTGTTTTTCATCACTTAAAGCCAACATGTAAAACCCATCAGCCGCTATATCGTGTGTTGAAGATGCAAAAGCGACCAAAAATAAAAACCCCAACGACACTTCGAAGAAATAAGGGGTCTTCATCGCTATTGCCGCTCCAGCAAAGCTCAACCCAATAATAGCTTGCATCGTATACGTCCACCAACGTTTGGTTTTGAACACATCTATAAATGGACTCCAGAGCGGTTTTAATGCCCAAGGAAGAGATAATACACTGGTGAAAAATGCCAATTGAGTATTCGAGATCCCCAAATCCTTATACATAATCACCGAGACGGTAACCACGATGATGTAGGGTATTCCTTGGGTATAATAGAGGGTGGGTATCCACAACCAGGGGTTTTTACTCGTGGTTTCTGTCATAAACGCTAATTGGTTAGGGTAGAATAATACCCTAAACGTTGGTTAGTTATGTAATAAAGATGGTAAAAAAAAGGAATCACCCTGTTTACTTAACTAGGGTAACCTTATGGGAAGCATACCAATAACTTTGACTATTTTCAAACGCTAAGCGTACAAAATATAGTCCGCTTGATAATCCACTCGCATCCCAACGAATACGATGTTCTCCCGCGCTTTGAGTTTCCTTTACAAGGGTTGAGAGTAGTTGACCCTGCACATTATATACCTCTAAGCGAACCTGCCCACTGCTCTCGAGTTCATAAACAATTTCTGTTGTCGGGTTGAAAGGGTTGGGATACGAACCTAAGAGCTCATAAGAGTTAAGTGGACGACCAGATTCCATTTCAGACGATGTGATTTCCTCATCTAAACCCACCCATCGTACCGCATCAGCCACTACATAATTAAAGGTATCTCCACCAAGATTTGAAATGGTTACCCGATCACTCGAAGTACCGGTAAACTCATATTCACCCAGTTCCACCCATTGGGCTGAATTCGTACTTTGATCCGCATAAACGGTATCAATTCCCAATCTATGTTCCACAATATAGGCTGTATTTTTACTCCGGTTGAAGGAGGCTACCCACCAACCATCTAACCGATATCGTCCTTGCGAAGGTAAATCGGCAACAAATTCCACCGTTTTAGAACCATCTCCGCCTAAGGTGATGAGGGAGGGGGTTTCTCCCCAAAATCCAGAATTCGCCGAAGAAGTCCAGCCGCTCGATACGGTAGCTTCTGCATCTCCCGTATCCAGGATTTCTTCAAAACCAATGACCGGTAAACTGGGAATGGAATCTGCAGGCACGACCGCAAGGAAAGTGGCCACAGGTCGTTGATAGGTGGTACCTTCAGGGCGATTTATCAAGGCATCATTTACCACCATTTGGCTACTTCCACCACCGTCCAAATTAATGGCTTCAGTACAACCTAGATCAATCATTACCTGAGCCATTTCTGGTAAACTTAGGCCGTATGAATTCCCTTGTCTTCCATCGGCTACCAATAAAATGGCTTTACCATCGGCCGTATAACCCACCGCTGTTCTTGGGTCTCGATTATCCATGCCTACACCTGATCCCCAAAATATTTCTTCGTTGTAACTTACATGAACCGAATCACCTTTTACTAATATGGGGCCTCCACCGACTCCCATGTACATTTCAAATGCTTCTCCATCCTCTTTCTTAGGAGCTGCAAGTGGAGTATCACTACTGCCCTTGGTATAGGCAAGGGGTTGCTGGAAGCGATAAATCCCATCAACCAAACTACTAAAATGATATATCCAATCAACCGACATGCTTCGATCTTTGTCGATGGAAAAGGCGCTTCGGATTACAGGGTACGATGTGTTGTTACGGCTTAATGTGCCAACATTTCGCGCCAGTACTTGTCCAGGCTGTACTAAGGTAGAATAGCTTGCATTTCCACCAAAGTATCCTCCGTTGATAACGGCAATAGCATTGCTTCGTTTAGAGAAATTTGTGATGGTTTCCGTACCACCTTCCGCTAGGTAAGGAACTAAACCAATACTTGCGACCTTCATATCAACTTCAATATACCAAGCTCTTAAAGGGGGAGAATTTCGGGTCCCTCGGTATATTTCTACACCCTCAGGCACATCATATTGCTCACTTACCGAGGTCCATTCAATGGTTTGTGCCATTGTACTAGAGCTTAAAATGGTGTAGCTAAAAAGTATAACCAATAGAAGGATGGATACATTTAATAAGCTTAGCGACGGTTGCTTACTACCGAAAGTTTTTAAAAATACGAACATACTCATGGGGATTGATGTGATTCTATTGCTCACAAATAAATAGCACTCTATGCATCAAAGTTCAATAGGCACAAAGTGCACAAAGGACAAAAAATTATCGTCTTAGCTGGAAACTGAATGAGGGATAAATACCAAGATCATAGACCTCACGTTGGGGATATACTTCAGAGCTTCCAAAAGGTTGATTGAGTAGTGCTTTAACTCGGTCTATATACCAGACATTTTTTCTATTGGTTAGGTTAAAGACCGAAATTTGAGTGGTTAAGGTGAAGGATTTAATGATCCTCTCATGACTTACGTTCAAATCAAATCGTAGGTAATTAGGAAGTCGCTCACCATCATTTTGAAGTATGTCCCCGTATATATTTGGAGTTCCAGTTCCAAACATACCCTGTACGCCAAACAAAATATTATTAAATAGAACGCCTTCATATCCTAGGTGTAGTTGATGCCTTCGATCCCAGGGTGCGGCATAGGCTTCGCCATTTAGAAGATTGGGGGTGCGAAGTATCATTTCCGCCCAAGTATACTGCAGCACTACCTCTTGGTTGTTGAAATCCCACAGTAGATAGTGCTCCCACCCAAGGCCTTGGCCATCAGATTCATTCAGCCAAGTCGAACTATTAGAGCTATATAAACTGCTTAGCAAGCCTGCATTTAATTGATGTAATCGAAGATCGCTATAGTTTTTTATATACGCTTCTGTTCGGTATTGAAGGTTTTGATGTAAGCTGAGTTCAAGACCTAGATTCCAATGCGTTACTTTTGAGGGCCGCTGATTTTCTTGGGTCAAAATCCAAAAATCCAGAGATTTTTGGTTGTATAGTTCTAATTTGTGAGTAAACTGATGGGATTGAACCAAACTAAAAAATACCGAAAGTGATGAACTTGGTTGTGCCTTCAATTTAAGGCTGGGATTCCATCGTAATTTATGTCCATTGGAATAGTACTGGCCTCGCAAACCAATGGTAGATTCAAATATACCACCAGTACTTTGGTATAGTTGACCAAATACCTCTAAAAGTTGTGAGCTACTGTTGGAAATAAAGGATGGTATAACCAAACTCTGTTCACTGAAAGCAATCTGATAGTCCGTGTAACTCCAACCTAATTCAAGTGCTCTAGAATCGTTAGAGGTATTCCAGATTTGTTTTAGATTAAAATCTTGAACATCATTACTCATAGAAAGGGGAGCTACGGTTCCAGGGGAATAACCAAGAGAATAAAGCTCGTTTACCTGGTATTCGTAATCCTCCTTCAAGAAGCGAGTTGTATAGGCGCTAAAACCCAATTTGCTTTCAACAATCCAAGAAGAATTTGTTTCAAAAATGTAGTTGATTACTGCGTGGTCAGCATCCCAATAGTACGTGGCATTATATAGAGTGTTGGGAAATTCAGTGTTTGGAAAGGAGTAAGAGAGTCTTGAATCGTCTTGTCCCTTGTAGAAACTAACACTTAGTACGTTACGCTCATTGATATCCATGGTCCATTTGCCATGTAGATCCATAAAGTAATGACTTAAATCGTCTATCGTCGACTGCTCATAGGGTAAAATCAAAGGAATGGTACGGTTTGGATTCCTATCCGAGCGTAAAGAGTATGGGCGATTGATGTTCAATCCATATTCTATAGCATTGATCTTACTTAACTGAGGCATAGTTGAATAGATAGAGGTACGAGCCGAAAGCAACCATGAAGAATTTCGATTGTATAATGGGCCATGAGCAGTTAATGAATAGGCTGAATTACTCAGTTTAGTAGAGACCGAAGTTGATTGCCGATTACCTGAACGAGTATTTAAATCCAATAGTCCGCCGGTTGGGCTGGAGTACCTAGCTGGTATAAAACTGTAATAAAAACCCGCTGTTTGTAGTGCTTCACTATTCATAGCATCCATGAGTCCAAACATATGGTGGTCATGGTAGATTTGTTGCTGATCTAAATACACCCTAAAGCCTGTTGGATCACTGCCACGCACAAAAACCCCTTCACTTATGGCTCCGTTTAATCCGACGGAGGCTAATTGTTGAAGATTTCGAGTGGTATGGGTTTCTCCTAGGCTTCCAAAACCCTGGTTACGAACATAATTTCTGTATACCTGGTTTGTAGAAAGAGTAGTAGCATCTCCCCATATAATCATCTCATTAGATTGAATCTCCTCCGGTGTTAAACGTATTGTATAGTTCCTAATATCGGCTGAAATAGTTAACGGCAAGGCAAATGTTTGATATCCAATATGATGAGCCTCTACCTCAAGCTTAGTTTCCAATCTGGATTCATTTGGTAAGTGAGAAAGGTTAAATCGCCCATTTTTTGCACTTGGTATAACTTTCCATTCATCCTCTGAGTCCCATCGATAGGCTATTTGGGCATAGGGTAGCGGTTCTCCTGTTTCATTATCTAGAACCTGAAAGGAGGTAGTCACCATTTTTTGGTGGCTCATATCACCTTGATATGAATGTATAGCATACAAGATGATTTGATTTCGCTGATCGTCCCATTTCAGCCCAATCAATCCCTCAAAAGCTAATTGCTCGAATGCACTCTTTAACTCCTCGAGGTATTCATTTACGGATTCAAGCGGTTCTGGATGTATCCATAAACCATCAACATCGGATTCTCGGTACAATATATTGTAATTCGCCTCTACTTGTAGCCATTGTATGGCTTGAATAACTCGCAGGCTATCGGGTGACTCAACTGCCTGGAATTGAGTTTGTGCCAGAACAGAATAACTTTCCGCTCCAAGGCCTATGAGCATGAGAAATAGGTAAGCAATTCGCATGCTTAAGAATACTTAATCGATGGGAACAAACATATAGGAATTAGCAGACTTTTCAATGAAGTTACCATTAAAGAGCAAGGAGAAATCGGATAATGTAGTGGATTGATCAGAAAGTTGAAGTCGGCCGCTTATTTTTTCGGTTGAAAGGTCCGAAGGATAGCTAAGGGTAATATTGTAATGCTGTTCTAGTTCATCTAAGAGTTCATCAAAGCTTTTATTGTCCACCACTATAGTACTTTCTAGCCAATCTATATAACTATCTGCAGATTGGGATTCCATGAGTTGTAATTCAGAACTGCTCAATAAAACGGATTGGGTCGGTTCAACCCGAATAGATTCCTTAAGTGGTGTCTCAGACGTGCCTAGTGGGTGAAGCGCAATGGAACCTTCCTCTAAATATAGTTGAGTTTTTAAGCCGTAGCTACTCAGGTTAAAACGAGTACCTAATACTTCAACCTGAGCAAGTCCGGCGTCCACCTTGAAGGTGCCAGTGCTTTGTTTGGCTACGTTGAAGAAAGCCTCACCCTCTAAGCGATAGTGAGCTGATTCACCCTTCGATGAAACTTGATAGAGTTCACTGTACGGACGTAATTGTACTATGCTACCATCGGGTAGCTCAATGCGGGTGATTTGGTCTTCAGAATAGGCAACTAATTGTTCTTGCGGTTTGAAAATATCCGTGCTAGAGGTATACCACCAACCCAAGACCATAACTAGGAGTACAGCAGCATATTTAAAGATACTTTGATAGCGGGGGTAAAGGACAAATCGTTTGGCTTGATGGGTAGAGCCACTTGAGCTTGTCGAATGAATATGTTGTTGAATAACCTTCCAAGCTTCAGAAGATGAAGATGCATCTGAATTGGATGTTGAAGTGTACTGATCACGGTATGTAGACAATAAATCGTCAACAGCCCCATGTGTTTGGGGGCTGTTGTTGTGTTTCGATTTTTTAGGATTGTGTTCCATGATTCTTTTGAAGTAAATAACTTCTAATAGTATTACTTACCCAATGGCTTTCCTCTTCGCCCTCTTTCTTTTACATCGCCTTTTCTTAGGCCAAGTCTATAGATATAGTCGTATTTATAGAATTGCATCAGAGCGGTACCATCTTCACTAAGATCAACGGTTCCTTCCATAATACTTTCTTCTGGGGTTCCATTGATGACTTTGTTCATTACTATTGAATAGGTGAGTGTTCCAGTTAAACCATTTTCTAAGTTTCCATAGGCGCCCACTGTATCCTTATCTATGGATATATTATCAAACGTAATAGATACCGAGAACGAGCGAGAATAGGATGAACTATCACGTAAGACAGCCTCACCTGATCCAAAACTCCGATGCTTTCCCGAGAGTTTTACCAATGACTCAGACGCGTGTAATCCTGTGAACAACATGGTATCAATCTTTGTGAATTCAGAAGATCTTCTAGGATTAATGATGCTTCCAGATTTTTGAGAAGCAAGAGAAATAGTATTAATGGCATCCCTATTGACTTTAGGACGGGCAATAAAATTGCCATCTAAGTCCATATATACAAATTCTTGCAAGGTTGAGGTTGAATTTGTGAATGGGCCTTTGCTAAAACTTCGCTCAAAGGAAAGGGTATGCACCCCTGTGGTACTGTCGTAGGAATGGGTAAAAGCCCGCTCATGGCCTCGACCACCATAATTTTTAGAATCATCATGGATGTTTTTCGCGTTGAAAATAGCTTCTTTCCCATAACTAATACCCGTTGAAGATACCGTTGAGAAAGCATCATAAATACTATTAACAATGCCTGATTCTTCATCGGAAATCGCGCTACCCATGATTTCAGCGGCCATGTCTAAATCTGATTCTCGAACCAATTCGGTTTCATTAGATATAGAAGAGCAGGCCATAAATCCCACGCTTAGGGTGAATGCGATAAGTAAAATAGGTTTAGATAATTTCATAATGCATCAATTAGGAGTTTATTTTCATGTAATACACATGAATGAATAACTACCCCTAAGATTAAATTAATTTTTTTAATTGTTCTCTCAAGTCGGCAAGAGCCAGACTCATATGATGTTCCACTGTTTTTTTCGAGACACCCATTATTTCTGCAGCTTCTGCATAGCTAAAGTTTTCTAAGTAGCAAAGGCGAAAGGCTTCCTGTCTTTTTGGTGCAAGTGATTCAATGGCTTTTGAAATAGCTTGTCGGGTTTGCCTTTGTGTATTCTCGAGAATGCTTTTGTCGAGGTTTTTTACCGCTGATACCTCAGTATCCGCATCACCCTCAATCGATTCAAAAAAATCAAGATTTTCTGGATGATTAATTTTTTTTTGGTCACGCATATAATTCAACATACGACTGTAACCAATTTTAAAAAGGTAGGCCTTAAGTGATTGTGTGGAATCGATTCCATGTTTATGATCCCATATATAGATGAAACTATTTTGAACTAAATCTTGAACCTCTTCATGTTCTAGACCGAAGTTTCTCAGGTACCGGTATAACGCATCATAATTGCGATTAAAAAAAGCTGCATAGGCCTCACTATTGCCACGTTTTATGGCATCATACATATCATTTTCTTCGGCATCAAAAAGTGCAAAAAGAATTAACAACAGGGGAATGATATTCATGGTTAAAATTATTGTAGAAACAGCGGAATTGACTCGCACTAATATAGTATATTCTAATTTTCAATCTAGTATCATCTTCATGGATGCCGAACCGAAGCAAAGAGTTTCCATACGCTCACTTTTAGATACCCTCAAAGATATCTTTGCTCTTAGTCTACCGTACCGCAAACGTTTTTTCTTTGCTATTATTATGGTGGTGGTAGGTTCTGCCATCTGGTTAACTGTACCGCTAGGATTACGATCTCTGTTGGACGCGGTATTCGAACAAGAAAATTTTACTCTGCTCAATCAACTGGCTATTGGGTTGGTTGGTTTGTTTCTTCTTCAAGCACTATTCTCCTTTGGCGGTAATTATCATATTGAATGGGTCGGTGAGCGGGTAATCACCGATTTGCGAAACAAGATCTATAGTCATCTGCATCGTCTAAGCTTTGATTTTTTTGTGCATCGAAGGCTAGGGGAGTTAACCTCTAGGTTGAGTAATGATGTAGGTTCAATCCGGGTAGCACTTACCGATTCATTACCTCAAGTAATTACTATCGCAATAACCATGTTTGGTTCAGTGGCCCTAATGATCGTACTGAATTGGAGATTGAGCTTAGTCATTTTTCTAACCGTTCCCATAGTTACTTTGGCTACCCGATATTTTGGAAAAAAAATACGCGCTCTTTCAAAAGAAGTTCAGGATGAATTAGCAGAGACCACAGCTATTGCCGAAGAAGCCTTAGGGGCTATACGAATTGTGAAGTCATTCACCAGAGAAGACTATGAAATTAATAGGTACACCCAAGCTATCGAGGGATTATTCAAGGTTTCTAGGACCAAGATCGTTCTCACTCAAATTTTTTGGGCAGGGGTAGGGCTTATGTTTATGGGTACTTTGGTGGTAATTTTTTGGTATGGTGGCCGCGAAGTACTCAATAACAG
>CAKZLH010000302.1 GCA_937125285.1 uncultured Balneolaceae bacterium
GCTGATTCCCAATGGTTGCATCAACTTCGGCAGCGATGTAATGAAACCGGAACCCTCCTTATTTTCGATGAAATTCAGTCCGGCTTTGGCAGAACGGGGGATATGTTCGCCTTCCAGGGTTATGGAGTCGTACCCGATATTTTATGCCTTGCCAAAGCAATGGGTGGAGGTATGCCCATAGGTGCCTTTGTTTCATCGAAAGCCATTTTTCAACATTTTAAATATGACCCGCCACTCAATCATGTAACCACCTTTGGAGGGCACCCTGTGAGTGCAGCGGCCGCTTTAGCGAATCTTAGAGTCTTACAGCAGGGTAACTATTTAGCTAATGCTAGAATCATCGAAAAATATACACGCTCAATTTTAAAAGGCAATGGAATCGTAGAGATTCGAGGAAGAGGAGCTATGTTGGGTTTGGAATTAGTTTCGCGTGAACTTACTCAGGCCGTGGTTGAAGACTGTTTTGAGCAGGGCATACTACTGGGATGGACTTTACACTCGAATACGCTAGTTCGACTTGCACCCCCACTTATTATAAATCAAAATCTATTGGTGCAAACTCTTGAAACCATTAAGAATAGTATTCAGAAAATGCTAAAACTGTTGGCTAAATAATGGGCTCTCTAGTTGGCTGTAAGCCCGGCTTTTTAGCCATAAAATAAACGGCAAAGTTAAAAACCTGATGTTATGTTTTCTCCACTAAGCTCCATAGATCCGGTAACGGGGCAAGTAATTGCTGAATACGCGCAACATTCGGATCAGGAGATACAGCACCTGTTTAATCGCTCCGATGAGGTGCAGTCTCATTGGCAGGATCAGTCATATGCCGTAAAAAAGCAACATATGCTTCGTTTGGCTCAAACTCTAGATCATAAAAAATCTGAATTAGCCCGGTTAATGGCTCAAGAGATGGGTAAGCTACTCGAGGAAGGGGAACGAGAGATTGAAAAGTGTGTATGGCTATGTCGATGGTTTGCCGAACATGCTCAAGCCTATTTAAGGGATGAACATGTGGAAACTGAGATGGAAATATCAAAAGTTAGTTACCATCCTTTGGGCGTAATATTGGCCATTATGCCTTGGAATTTCCCCTTTTGGCAGGTATTCAGATGCGCTGTGCCAGCAGTTATGGCGGGTAATAGTGTTATTCTAAAACATTCCCCATCCACTCAGGGCTGTGCTTTAGCCATTGAGCTTTTGTTTGAAGAAGCGGGCTTTCCCAAATCTTTGATGCAGCACATACGAGTAGATAATCAAAGGGTTAAACAGGTGATTCAGCACCCTTCAACCCGAATGATAAACTTCACAGGAAGTACCCAAGCGGGTAAAATAGTGGCTACTCAGGCTTCCGAAGTTCTTATTCCTTGTGTGTTAGAACTAGGTGGGAGCGATCCGTATCTCATCTTAGAAGATGCGGATCTAGAGATAGCTGTTGAGGCGTGTACAAAATCGAGATGGCTCAATGTGGGGCAGTCATGTATTGCTGCAAAACGGTTAATTGTTCACCAAGCCGTATATCAAGACTTTTTAGACCGGCTTGTGAACAAAGCTCAGAATTTTGAATTAATAAATCCTTTGGATTCGACGCAAATGGTTCAAGCCGTAATAGAAAAAAAGAACCATATTCAAGACTCAGATACCCCTTTAACCACATCCTCAGAAACTAATAAAGAAACGGCAAAGGTACCCTTAGGACCGATGGCGCGAGTTGATTTAAGGAATCATCTACATGAGCAGGTTCAGGAGTCTTGCCGATTGGGGGCAAGAAGTGTAATCGGTGGTGAAATACCTAACCATCCGGGGGCCTTTTATCCCGCTACTATACTTACCAATGTGCGGCCGGGAATGCCAGCTTTTGATGAGGAGCTGTTTGGGCCTGTAGCTGTGGTCATCCAAGCAGCCGATGATCATGATGCCATTACGCTTGCAAATACAACCAGTTTTGGTCTGGGTGCTGCTATTTTCACTAAAGACCAGGATAAAATTACCAAGTATCCAGCACGCCTAAGAGCTGCCAATGTGGGGCTAAATCAAATGGTGAGTTCAGATCCCCGATTACCCTTTGGTGGATTTGCTCAATCGGGATGGGGAAAAGAATTGGGTAGAGAAGGCATACGATCGTTTACGCTAGCACAAACTATCGTGAAACCTTAACTACCACTTAAAATATGAGCTCCCAGAAACTAAAGAATCCCCAAGGCCTGACCAACCAATTGCTCTTGCTCGGCATCGTGAATTTTCTTTTGACCTGCCGCTGGTGATGCGGATGCTTGACGTCCGGCATAGCGCAGTTTTTGCCCTTTGGATAAAAGCTGCTGAATTCGATCCGATACAAAGAACCAAGCTCCCATATTTTTGGGTTCTTCTTGGCACCAGACCACATCCTTGGCATCTTTAAACTCTTTTAGATAGTTGAGGATATCCTCGTCGGGGAAGGGGTAAAGCTGTTCTACCCGAACCAATGCGACATTCTTAAGATCTAATTCCTCGGCTTTCTGTAGTAAATCATAATAGACCTTGCCCGAGCATAAGACCACTCGTTCAACGCCCGCGCTCGTAGTTAGTCGGTCATCGGCTATAAATGGTTGGAAGTACCCATTTGCTAGCTCATCTACATTGGAAACCGCAAGTGGATGACGTAGAAGACTTTTTGGACTCATTAAAACGCCAGGCTTTTTGTACTCTTGAAGCGTTTGTTTACGCAGCATGTGATAGTACTGAGCTGGAGTTGTGAGGTTAAATATCTGCATGTTGTCCTCGGCGCACAACTGTAAAAAGCGCTCTAATCGAGCCGATGAATGTTCAGGGCCTTGACCTTCAAATCCGTGAGGAAGGTTCATGAGTAAAGAGGAAGTCTGACCCCATTTGGCTTCACTGGAAGAAATAAATTGATCGATGATAATCTGAGCTCCGTTCACAAAATCACCGAATTGAGCTTCCCAAATCACCAAAGCATCTTTTTTAACTGCGCTATAACCAAATTCAAAGCCTAAGGCGCCATATTCACTCAATAGTGAATTATGGACATGGAAGCGTCCTTGTCCCTCTCCAAGATGATTCAGCGGGGTGAAGGTTTGATTTGTGGTGGTTCCATGGAGTACTGCATGTCGATGCGAAAACGTTCCTCGTTCCACATCTTGTCCGGTAATTCGCACGGTTCGTCCAGCGGTTAATAACGAGCCAATTGCTAAAGCCTCAGCAAAGCCCCAGTCAATCTTCTTCTCGTTTTTCTGAACCAGTTCTGCACGTTTGGCTAATTGCCGCAAAAGTTTGGGATTGGCATCAAAGTCTTTTGGAACGGTGTTAATTTTAACCGCGATTTCTTCTAGTTTATCACGACTAAAGGTGGTATCAGGAAACGGCTCTCTATTTTTTTGGAGGCTTTCCTTACGATCAATGAGTTCGTTGGTGATTTCCAGATTTGGAATCTTCTTAGCATCCTCAAAAGCGGCTTGAAGGAGTTCCTCAAATTCATCAAAAATCTGCTGTGTTTCTTCTGCAGTTAGTTCTTGATTTTTAACCAACCATTCGGTGTAAAGATCTCGTACTGTCTGGTGGTCATTAATTTCTTTGTACATGCCTGGTTGTGTGAACGCAGGCTCATCACCTTCATTATGCCCGTGTTTACGGTAACCAATGAGGTCAATAATCACATCTTTGCCAAATTTCTGCCGATACTCTAAGGCCATTTGAATGGCGTGAACAGCCGCTTCTGGGTGATCACCATTCACGTGAAAGATGGGCGCCAATATCGACTTTGCAAGATCCGTTGCATATTCAGTCGAACGTCCATCGGTTGGGAGGGTGGTAAATCCTATCTGATTATTGATGATGATATGGAGCGTACCGCCGGTTTTGTACCCTTCTAGTTGCGACATATTCAGGGTCTCAGCTACAACCCCTTGACCTGCGAAGGCCGCATCGCCATGCATCAGGACTGGTATGATACGCTTAGCCGCATCATCGGCGCTGTGGTGATCTTGTACCGCGCGAGTGGCTCCTTCAACCACTGGATTAACCGCTTCTAGGTGGGAAGGGTTGGGCATTAGTTCAAGTTCAATCTCTTTATTTGATTCCGTAATATGCGTGCCCCGAGCTCCCAGGTGATACTTTACATCACCCGATCCCTGAATGGTTTCAGGATCTACATTCCCTTCAAATTCAGCGAAAACTCGGTGATAGGGCTTGTTCATGATATTTACTAGCATGTTCAATCGGCCACGGTGAGCCATGCCCATAAATACTTTTTCTACATCGAAATCACCCGCTTTTTCAAGCAGAAAATGCATCATCGGAATTAAAGTATCATTACCCTCTAATGAGAAACGTTTATGTCCGATGTACTTTTTATGTAGAAACTCCTCGAAGGCCATCGCCTGATTCAGTTTCGATAAAATCTGTTTCTTATCGTCCTTCGAAAGCGTTGGGGCATTTAAACTGGATTCCATGCGCTCACGTAGCCACTTACGCTCGTCCAAGTCTAAAAGGTGCATATAATCAGCACCAATCTGCTCGCAATAAGTGTCTCTAAGGAGCTTGATAATCTCACGTAGGGTGGCCTGTTTTTTTCCACCAAGACCACCGCAGTAGAATACTCGGTCCAAATCCCATACCGATAGTCCATAATAGGCCAAGTCGAGCTCTGGATTATAACCAGGTTCTTTTTCCAATGGATCCAAGTTGGCGAGTACATGACCACGCATGCGATACATGTTAATCAAGCGCCATACCCCGATAGCTCGACGATCTTGTTCTAGGGTATTCGCTCCATTATTGAAGGGCCCAGAATACGAATCCTCTCCGTAAGGAATCGGGTCGTAGGGAATTTCCAAATCAGAAAAGATACTGTCATAGAAGTTCGCTTGACCACTTAGTAGATGATTAACTTCATTCAAGAAGGCCCCTGATTCGGCACCTTGAATGATGCGATGGTCATAGGTACAGGTCACCGTCATCACTTTACTAATCCCCAGCTGATTCAGAATTTCTTTGGACATGTTCTGAAATTCGGCAGGATAGTCAATAGCACCCGTTGCAATGATTGCGCCTTGTCCAGGCATAAGTCGAGGAACCGAAGAAACGGTGCCCAATGTCCCAGGATTGGTTACTGAAATGGTCGTACCCTGATAATCTTCAATCTGTAATTTGCCATTTCGAGCTTTATCTACCAGTTCAGCAAAGGCATATAAGAACTCTTTGAAATTCATTTTATCCACACCCTTGATGTTCGGAACTACAAGGTTCCGACTACCGTCTTTATTTGGTAGGTCAACGGCCACTCCCAAATTAATCTGCTCAGGTACTACTCGGTAATGACTCTTTCCATCATGATAATACGTGTGATTAATCGAGGGATATTTTTTCATGGCCTGAATGACTGCCCAACAAATGAAATGGGTGAAAGAGGCCTTAGGTTCGTTTCGCTTCACCAAGTGCCGGTTGATGATGGTACGATCTTCAATCATCATTTTCACCGGCATTACCCGTAGTGATGTCGCGGTGGGAACCTCCAAACTCGCGTCCATATTCTCAACAATCTTGGTAGCCACACCTTTGATTTTTTGCTGCTCACCAGCGGGGGCTGGAGATTTGGCCTTTGCTACTGGGGTAGAGGCCGATTGGGAAGAGGTGTCCGAACTAGCTGTTGGCGCTGTTGTCTTTGATGGTTCGGATGACGTAGTAGCCGCACCATTGCCTGAAGCCTGATGTTGACCGTTCAATTCATCGAAATACCGTTGCCAGTGACTAGGAACAGAGCTCGGTGACTTTAGGTATTGTTCGTAAAGTTCTTCTACTAAGGCGGAGTTGGGGCCGAATGCGGCTTCTATTGATTTCAAGATGTGGCGATCTATGTGGGTTGAACAATTTATTGTAAAAAAATGGCCATAATGCCATTGTATACTACTCGAATAATGCTTTGTTAGTTATCGGCTTAAATTAAGGAGATGTAACTAAAAAAACATACAAACATTCCACTATTCGAGGCTATAAAATGACTTTATAGTGGTTCCTCCAAAGCCTATATTTCAACTTTCAAAAATATTTTCTACAAACGACCCGCTAATTTCTAAAACCACGCATTTTTATGGAAAGCAATAAGAGCTCAAAAGAAGCTTTAAAAACAGGTGCTGAACAAATATTCTGGGACCTTAGTGATCTCTACAAGGGAATTGATGACCCTCAATTTCTGAACGATCAAGAAGCCATTCTATCACGTTGCCAGTCATTTTCTAAGCAATACAGAGGCCGAATTGCATCGCTTTCCGCCCCAGAATTTCAGCTGATGCTGCAGGAATATGAATCCATACAAGATGCCGCTGGTAAAATAGGTTCCTTCGCCTATCTACTTTGGAGCACCGACACTCAAAATCCTGCGTATGGTAAAGCCGTTCAATCCAGCAATGAACTAGGCGCGAAACTGAGCCAATTACTGGTATTCTTTCGGGTTGAATGGTTAGCTCTCGACGAAGCCCAAGCCCAAGCCCTCATTCAAGCCGAAGAACTCAAAGCTTTTGCCCATTATCTAGAAACCTCACGGGCTTACAAACCACATTCACTTAGTGAAGAACAAGAACAAATTCTATCGGCAAAAAGCGTAACCGGTCAAAATGCGTGGGTACGTTATTTTGATGAAACACTGGGTTCTGCCAAGTTTATGTACAAAGGGGAAGAGAAAACCGAACAGGAAGTGTTGAGTTTGTTGCATCATCCCGATAGGGCGATTCGTCAAGAAGCCCATGCCTCACTGTCCGAGGGCTTTCAGAAACTATCTCGTACGCTCACCTATGTGTTCAATACCTTACTTGCCGATAAGGCCACCAATGACGAGCTCCGCGGTTATCCAAGTTGGATAAGCTCACGAAATCTCGCCAATGAAACCAATGAGGCAACCGTTCAGGCATTGGTAGACTCGGTAACGGGTCATTACTCGTGGGCACAACGCTATTACGATTTGAAATCGAAGCTTTTGGAGATCCCGGATTTCAAAGATTACGATCGATACGCCCCCATTAAAAAATCTGAGACCACGGTTCCATGGGAGCAAGCCAAAAACATAGTATTGGAAGCCTACGGCGAGTTCAATCCAGAAATGGGAGCCATTGCTCAGCGTTTCTTCGATGAACAATGGATCGATGCTGCTATCCGCCCTGGCAAACGTGGGGGCGCATACTCTGCGGGAACCGTACCCTCGGTTCATCCCTACGTATTCATGAACTACGATGGTCGTCTGCGTGATGTTCAAACCCTGGCGCATGAATTAGGTCATGGGGTTCATCAGTACCTTTCGCGTAAGCAAGGGGCCCTTCAGTCCGGAACACCCTTAACAACCGCCGAAACAGCCTCTGTATTTGGAGAAATGTTGGTGTTTCAAAAACTCCTCAAGCAGCTCAATGATCCTATGGAAGAGTTATCACTGCTCATGGGTAAAATTGATGACACTATCGCCACGGTATTCCGGCAAATTTCGATGAATCGGTTTGAAGAAGCCATGCACACCGCAAGGAGAACTCAGGGTGAATTAACCACGGAGCAATTCTCAGAACTCTGGCGAGCAGAACAGCTCAAATTATACGGTGATTCTGTTGAACTCACCGATGAATACAGTCGTTGGTGGTGTTATATCCCTCATTTTTTACACACTCCTGGATATGTATACGCCTATGCATTCGGGGAACTATTGGTGCTTGCTCTCTACGAAGAGTATCAACGTAAGCCAGAAGGTTTTGCCGATAACTACATGCAGTTACTGGCCGCAGGTGGATCAGAATGGCCGCATGATTTGGTTGCCAAAATGGGACTGGACATACAAGATCCCAATTTTTGGCAGAAAGGCTTAAAAGCATTCGAACAGATGATCCTGCGTGCCGAAGAATTGTACCAAAAGAATTTCATTAATTAGATGAAAATAAATCATTTAGGTACTATCTTAGTTTAAATATCACTACATGAGTTTAGACCGCCAAGAAAAAGCACTGCGAGAATTTAAGCAAATCATTGCCGATTTGGTGCATTTGTTACGGGCCTCCACCGGTTCGCAATTAGCCTATATGTGTTGGGTAAACCAATCTCGTCAACAGTTTGTTTGGGAAACTCATAGTACACGATTGAGCAACGTGATGTTCAAAGACCGTGTAAACTTCCATCATCATTTCTTGGACGATTATAAAGAAATTGACGAGGTGCTCAAGCTCCAGATAGGAGAGGATATTTCGAAGGGTAGATTGGGCCACTATTTTAGTGTGGTACATGCCAAATCCATGCTCATAATCCCATTTATAAACAAAGGGGAGACCGTTGGTCTTACGGTACTAGAATCAGAAAATGATTTGGATCAAGACGCTTTAATGGACGCCATACATTCCTACAATAATGCGATGGTCAATGTACTGGATACCTATTTGGAAGTGGTGGACCTACATGAGCAACAAAAAGAATGGGAAGAATACGAAGAATCCCTCTCCAATTTGCACAATCGACTTAATAAGGTAGAAATTATTACCACGGCACTGGATGAAATGCAATTTCTACTTCCCAATGGTGGGGTGAGTTTTCTGTGTCCTGCAATGGATCAATGGACCTTAGCATTGCATGCTAAATTCGCGAAAAATGCCCCCTTCTTAGGCTTAGGTGTGGATGATAAAAGTAGTGTTACCGAAGCTTTAGAAAAGGGTGAGCCACTGTTTAATATGCATTTTAATGCCAATCCGAAATTGGTATCGGCTCAAGAATCTCGAACAGAAGGGGCCAGTTACGTGCTTCCGGTCATGGTTCATGATCGACGTCAAGGAGCTTTTATTGCCTATGATAGAGATCCATTAAGCTTTAAAGAATCCACAAAACATAAACTGGCAAATCTTGCCCGAGTAGCGGCACTGCAACTACAGTCCAACACCCGAAAATCCACGATGGAAGAAGATATTTTTACCGAAAAATATCAGGCATTGGTGACGGAAATGTGGGAAAAAGCGGTAGAATATGAATTATATCGACTTCGTAGTGAGCCCGATTATCATGTCTGGATGGGACTTATTACCCTAGAAAATCTATCCTCTTTGCGGACTCGATTTAGAATGGAAGAACTGCAGCGAATACAGCGCGACCTGGTTAGGTTCTTGAATCCCTATAAACACAATCAAAAAGGCTACATTGGTTTTCAATCCGATTATGTTTATAGCTTTATTCTCCAATCTAAGAAAGAACAAGCATTGGAAGAGTGGGTTGAACACACCAGATCCAAAGTCGC
>CAKZLH010000303.1 GCA_937125285.1 uncultured Balneolaceae bacterium
CGCCGGCTTAGTTTGATGGACGAGCAGTCGGCCTTTACACTGGATTTTAAATCGAGCCATTGGAACGAGCCTCCCTACACTGGAGTCGTGGTACTTCGGGCGCGTTTCGATAATTGGCTAGCCGGAAAGGTGCAGGAAGCTATCGATGCGAGTGATTTTGCTGAGGAATCCTTTATTGCCACCGATATTAAGGTGGATCAGGTGCTCATGGAGAACGGGCGCGCGGTGGGGATAAAAACCGGAGATGAGGAGTTCCATGCGAAGGTGGTGATCATAGCCGAGGGGGTGAACAATTTGCTCACGCGGCAAGTGGGGCTTCAAACCGAATATGTGCCCGCCGATCATATGCTCACGGGCATTAAAGAGATTATACGCTTCGATCAGCAGCGACTCGAAGATCGTTTTCAGCTGCGTGGGCGCTCGGGAATGAGCAACGAATTTGTAGGTTGGGCTACTGATGGCGTAGAAGGGGGCGGTTTTTTGTACACCAACAAGGATACCCTTTCCGTGGGTTTGGTACTGAGTATTGCTGAATTACGAAAGCAGAAGAAATCACCGCATGATATTTTGAGTCATTTTAAAACGCATCCGGTCGTCGCCGATGCCATTGAGGGCGGTGAAGTGGTGGAGTATTCGGCCCACGTGGTGTCCTCGGGAGACAAACGCGCGATGCCTCGAGAGGTTTACGCCGATGGGGTGTTGATTGCCGGAGAAGCCGCGAATTTGCTACTAAATGCGGGAAAGGCCATTCAAGGTATGGACTATGCGATGCGGTCCGGGATTTTAGCCGCCGAAACGGTGTTGGAAGCCAAAGCTTCGGGCGACTTTTCGGTGGGGAAACTGGCGGATTACCGGAAAAAACTAGACGCCAGCTATATTATGAAGGATATCAACGGGTTTCAGGATGCCGTGCATGTGCTACACGATCCTATCATGCAGCATAAGGTACCCAACATTTTGTGCGATTTTGGACGGAAGTTTTTTAGCATCAATAACCAGCCTACGGCAAAATCGAAGGATTTGATTTTAGACGCTGTTCGAGAGCATTCGAGCCTATGGGAAATGGCGAAATTTGGATTTAAAGCCGGGAGGTCGTTATGAAATCACTAGCCGAACGACTAGGCTTAGTGGGTTACCGAAACCAAAGCCGCAGCGAAATAAAA
>CAKZLH010000304.1 GCA_937125285.1 uncultured Balneolaceae bacterium
GGCGGGGAGAATCCTTATTTCAAATTCTTACAAATACATTTCTACAGTTGCGCGATTGTCTGTGAACGGCCCGGCTACGTGCTGTGCCGGACTTTAAATTTACCATTTCGGTTTCATTTCACAAATGCTAGCGCAGGAAGCAAAAGGCGATGATGGCGCAGCCTGGCTTTTGCTGCCTGCGCGGGTTTTTCCATCTCCATTTTCCTCTCGAAGATTTTTACCGGCATGGCATGTAGCCATTGTTGCAGGCAGTTTCTATTTTTCTAATGATTTAAGAACCCTTTCCTTATCAATCAAAACATCTCTCATCAATAGAGATATTGGTAATGATTTATGCCCAAATTCTTTAAACACATTATATATTTCTATCAGAGTATCAGCTGTAATCAATGAAAGGTTTGACTCATAATCAAGTGTACAATCGTTGATAAATTCGTCCGTAAATTCTGGGGCTACAATGAATATCTTCATCACCTCATATCCCTTTTTCTCTGCATTGTTTTTGTATGACTTAACTTGTCGTGCCACAGAGGAATACTTATTGTAACCTTTCTCCTTTATAGACTTACACTCAATAATTATAAGGCTGTTCTCTCCCTCATTTAGGATTATATCAGCTTTGTCTTTAGATGTATTGACCGAATCTCTTAAGTCGTCATCAACATTGAACCCTAACTTCTTTAGAATGGATTTCGTTACTTCTTCGAACTTAACGCCTATTTCAGCTTCTTTGACATCCAATCCATTTTCTTGGAGTGAGTTGAAATCTCTTCTCGCTATCAATTCATAATTCTCGATAAATAAGTTTTCAACATCTTTATACTCATCAAGAACGTTTTGTATCTCATTTCCTCGTATCGATATCGATTGAGCATTACAAAAATCTTTTACTTCATCATCCGTCAATAAGTAAAGAACGTCGCTTGGTCTGATATTATACATCAGAAGAAACTTAGCCTTTAACACATCTTCTTCTTGAAGTTCAAATTCTTCTCTCACTATGCTATTAAGCTTAGGGATATGACCTTTTACATCTTTCAGGAGCTTTTCATATCCATTCACTGATATAGTTAGAGCTCCGTCCTTTTCGCGGTTCTTAAAGTAAGTTATCAGGTTTTCAACCTTTGCTTCCAGTGAAGCTCCTTTTATCTTTTCATCGATTCTTAGGCGCTTTTCTATCAATTCGTTAATTGTAGCTCTTCGCTCCGTTTTGTTTACATCGTCCCTGAATATACCATTAATCAAAGCTGATGTTAAAGTTATCCCTTCGTTCAGTATTTCTTTTATCTTTTCTTCTCTAGAAAGCTTTCTATCTATATTGTGCTTTCTTGCTAGTTGGTTGATATGGCTATCCTTAAGTTTCTTAAGCACCTTTCTGAAGACTTTTTCAGAAACATCTTTTCCTCTGATTTTTCTCAATATTCTGATGACCTCATCTGCAACATAGACTTGATGGTTTTTTCTCGAATAAAAAATCACACCTGTTGAGGACAAATACTTGATAATCTCATCAACATCAATCTTTTGTAATGGAACGATCAAGTAGTTAATCAACTTTATTTCCTCATGTGACAGCTCTAAAGATGAGGCTAAAGTATTCAGAATTGATTGTTCGTCTCTTGTGATTTTACTTTCCTGGTTATGCTCTCTATCATTTTTATATGCAGTTTCTAAACACTTGTTATAAATTACGTAATCTCTATTCCTAGGATCTTTATCTTCCTCGTCAAAGCTCTTTTCAAAAGATTTTATCCGCTTCTTAATCTTTTGGACTTCCTTTTCGTATAGTTTACCTAACCATTCTCTCTTCATTAGAGAATTACCGTCTCGAATGATTATGTCGATTAGAATATCTAGCTGAGATGTAGTATTTAAAAACTCTTCCTTGATATGATCTGCAAACTCATCTTCGACAAGATTTAGAATTTGGGCAACACTCTTATTATCAGCGTTCTTTATTTGACCGTCTAATTCATTTAAAATTCGATCAACCTCTTTATGTTCTTTTGGATTATTCGAAATAATACTATCGATGACCTTTAGGAAAGGGTTCTTTTCAAAAGAGTTCACGTAGTTTAAAATCTGCTCTAGCTTCATTTCAAAAGTTTTAAAAGCTAATATATGATTTTTCTAAAAATTGCCTGCAACGGCCCGGCTAGCCGCAGTACGCAGTGAAACGGAGTATTGTCGGCTAGCCTGTGTTAGGCACAGTTTCATTCTCTATAATTTAATACCTCATCTATAGTCATGTTCGGTTTTTGATTTTCAACGAACCATGGCTCACTCCCAATCTGAGTATTTTCCTTACCAGCTTTTCTCTTTTTAATTTGTTTAATATCATATCCTGCATTTAGCATCAAAATCGCAATTAATTTCACATTTTTTATCGAAGTACTTTTACTGTACCATATCGAATTGATTGGACTATCATTTCTCGAATCAACCCATCTTACCTCGTAGTCTAATAGTTTTAACAGCTCTTCTATGTTCTTTCCTTTATCTTCGTTTCCCCAAACCTCAATTATAATATTTTCTCGTGACCCCGTAGTTTCTTCGATTAATTTTTCAGCGTCAGTCTTTCCTATGGTCATATTGCCAATTACTTCATTAGAACTGTGTGTCGCCTTCCTTATTTTTTCCAAGGTCACAGTATCCTCAGGTGGCACGTAGTCATTTGCGACTTGATCCAATAGTTCAGCTATTCTCTCCTTTGCCCCCTGCAATTCGTTTTTATTCTTAATCAGCTCTAGATAGAAATATATAGCTATACAAAACATTATCCCAATTAATACTAAGGAAATAATGATCGCCACTTTTGCTTGCCGTAGCTTTTTTTCAACTCTGATTCCATACTTCAATTCAGGCATATTCTTTTAAAAACTTTAGTTCAGCAATTCGATAAAGGTAGAATGCAACAAAACTTACAACTATAATAGAAAGTGTCATTAACAGTAGTGGGACTTTCTCTTTTATTGTTCCTTCCATGCCTATTGAAAAGTATAGGAATAAAAAACCTGATGCAGTGATGAACAAAAGAAGGGTGACCTTAAAAGTTCTATCTAAGTCTAACCTATCTCTTCTAAAGGCTTTTTTATTGCTATAAGTTATTTCTTTTAGTTCTTCTTTCATTTCATCACCTATATCTAAGAGACATATCCTGATTCTATTTCTTTCTATTTTGTAGTCCTCACGGATAATTAGACCGTTTCTTTGCTCAATTTCTAATGCAGAAAGGCGCCCCAATAAGTTAATCAGCTCACCTTTTTTAGCTTTACTATTTGTGCTACTCAACAAATAGCTTGTAGCCTCTACCAACTTATCGTTGGATAATAAGGTATCTACTTGGTTTATATTTGAATCAGCTTTTAACACATTAACTTTTAGACGCTTAAGCAATTATGAACTATTAAATTGTGCCTAACGGGAACGTGCAGCCGCAGTACGTAGCGCAGCGGAGTATTGTCGGCTGCACTGTGTTCACAGCATTCGCGTTTTATTCGATATTGCCATAACAAGCGGCCATTTCTCTATTTTCGAAGACGAGAAAGGGGGCTTTCCCCAAATTTATCCAATTTATTCGTTGAGGACAAACCAATTTTCGGGCGTAACAGCTAACCTCATTTGTTTTATCGCCCGTAAAAATCAACTTAACCCAATGAAAATCATCCAATTATTCTCCTGCTAAATCTATTCAATGCACCTGCGGACTCTTGAGCAATTCTCAAATTCGGGCATAAAACCCATATTTGCTCGTTGATTTTCATTTACCGTTTTGTTTTTCATAAGCCCCCTGGACGCGGACTCTTTTCCTGATACCGTTTTCCTTTCCATCGGACGGGCCGCGGTAACTCTTGATCTAATTTTTCTATTCGGGCTATCCCGATTCTCGTAAATCAACTAAAAAACTGTAGAACTTCTCATTTACCCCGCCTTATCAGACTTTTTCTCCAATGGACTAACCAGTTTATACCCAGTTTCTGAAAATTTTTACTCGGGCATTTTCCAGTTTTAGGCGGGGAGAATCCTTATTTCAAATTCTTACTGATACAATTCTACAGTTGCGCGATTGTCTGTGAACGGCCCGGCTACGTGCCGTGCCGGACTCTAAATTTACCATTTTCGTTTCATTTCACAAATGCTAGCGCAGGCAGCAAAAGGCGAATGTGGCGAAGCCTGGCTTTTGCTGCCTGTGCGGGTTTTTCAATCTCTATTTTCCTTTCGAAGATTTTTACCGGCATGGCATGTAGCCATTGTTGGGCGCTTCCATTTTATTCGTCGTGATCCTAATAAAAGCGACCGTTTTACCGATTCTGGATACCTCAAAAGGGCCGTTTTTATCGATTTTTCAATCTTCTTGAACCGATTCCCTGATTCTGATGACCTCAAATTGATCTTGAAAACTGATCCCAATTTACCGGTTTCAAATTCTTGATCTTGAAAGTCAATCTCCCAAATTGAGCCAAATTTCTAATCTCCAGTCTTCAATTTGATTCAGCTAAATTTCCGTTTTTCAGGTCGATCTCAAATTCAAGTCGGCCAATTCAATCTACTAATTTCCAATCTCCAAAATCTCAACTTGATTCACGATAACCCGATTCAATTTGACCAGATTCTTATTCGGTGAAAGGTTCAAA
>CAKZLH010000305.1 GCA_937125285.1 uncultured Balneolaceae bacterium
AGTGACAACAGGATTCCATGTGAGTGTATTGGTCGTGAGATCATAAAACCCGCCCCCACTTTCAAACACGAAGGGTAAACGCACTCCTAAAAATTGAGCCTGAGCCTCAGCGTATGGCATGGGCCTACCTGTACAAATACTCATGGGTGGAATGCTAGGATCTAACTCACTCTGAAGTTGTAAGGCGCGAATTTGGCTATAGGCTTCCCAGTCGGGGGTTTCAAAAGGGTCGGTCATACAACCATCCAAGTCGGTTACAAAGACCTTAATCTTAGTAGTGGGTAACGTTCTTTTTGAAGATGGAGATGGATGAATCATGAGAACTAATGAACGGGCTTCTTCAACCCGAAACCTTTAAAGATTCTAGTGAATGCTTTTTAGCCGAGTACGTAGGAATAAGCCAAGAAAGCAGTAAAAACAGGAGCCCAAGAGCGGCTAACCATTGATATTGGTCCTTGAAATCGGCGTATTCTTGAGAGGAAAATTCACCTTGTTCGAGCTCATCGACCCGCGCAAGAAAAGCATCGATGCCAGAATTACCGCGATCAATCTGATAATAGCTTCCACCTCCTTGAGCGGCCATTTGCTGAAGGGCTTCTCGTTGTAGGGCGGTGGTCACCACTTTCCCCTGTCGGTCACGCTTATACCCTACTAATTCACCGGTACCTGCTTCATATAACGGAATGGTTGTACCTGCGGTGGTGCCAATTCCTAGGGTATAAATGGATACTTGGGCATCCGTCAGGGTCTTAAGGGCGTCTTCGTATTCCTGCTCGTGATCTTCCCCATCTGAAATAATCAACAGCACACGAGCAGCCGTACTGGAGGTAGGATTTTCCTGCTCCTCGGAGTCCAGAGCGTTGAATGCCTGCTCCGCGACTTCCAGCGCCGATGCAAAATCGGTAGCCGAACTTGGCATCTGATCGGTGCTTACAATATCAAGAAATAACCGGAGCGCGGAATAATCCAAGGTCATCGGACTTTGGAGAAAGGCTTCCCCTGTAAAGACGATGAGCCCGACCCGATCGCCATCGAGTCGTTCAATGAGTCGATTAATTTCAAAT
>CAKZLH010000306.1 GCA_937125285.1 uncultured Balneolaceae bacterium
ACTTCGTCGAGTTCAGCGTCTCGATTGCTGCCTGCTAATTCTAGAATAAGTTGAGGAGTACCCACTTCAAGGGTAACGTGCATGCCTCCCTGTAAGTCCAATCCTAACGAGAGGATATTTTCTTTCAGATTAGAAAGTTTTTCGGCATTGTCAATTTCGTATTGAGAACGTTCCTCTTCTGAAAAGGTGCTCATTTGACGTTGCTCTAAATTCCAAATAATAGTGGGATATAGGTAGTAAAGCGTAAGAGCTAGAAAAGCTGCAATCACACCTAATTTAAATCCATTTCCTTGCATAATGTGTTTGTTTAATAGTGGTTAAAAATAGTGGTTGTAAACTCCTTTATAGAGTTACAAGGTAGGACGGTAATTCTTGAAAAAATGAATTACCTAAGCGTAGGATTACCTAATTATTAGGGGGCTCCAATAACTATGCTATGTTTGGTAAAACTTGAAGAAGAGGCGTTAGGGATGTCCTCTTTACCGTAGATTTGAGTGGCAGAGCTTATGGTATTTTGATGTACATCATAAGCGTATACGGCACTTGTTAAAAGTTCTTTGGAGTGTTTTTGGGCGGTATTTAAAAAACTGCCATGTGATCTGAATTCTTGTAAGAGTGCGGACTCTTGCCGTTGGCCCATTTGTTCAAAAAGGCTCCATTCAGTGAGAATGTCATGGTATAAATCCGACGAAGTACTTTTCGTACCTGAAGCTTGAAAATTTGTGAGATATTCAGAAGCTTTAATCGCCCATTGTTCTGGATTCTCGGTGGCCGTCCAAATGGATTGAAGCGTGTCTAGTAGTTCTTTGTGTTGATCATTTTCTAGATCAAAGCTGCTGAACTGCTTCACCATTAATTGAGCGAATTTCTGCTCTTCTATTTCTTGATTGAGCAAGGGTAGCCCTTGGAGAATAAAAGCGCCAAGAATTAAAACGAGAGCTGTACACTTAACTTGATATGTTCGCAAATAATGCATCATAAGTCTCTCAAGATAGTAAGCTTATAGCTTAGCTACAACGGAAGATAATCGATCAAATTCCTGTTTTAAATATTCTCCTGTGTGCGAACCTTTGGTGTCAGCGACTTCTTTTGGTGTACCTTGTGCTATGATTTGTCCACCTTCTTTACCTCCCTCATATCCTAGGTCTATGACCCAGTCTGATGCTTTTATCACATCTAGGTTGTGTTCGATAACCATCACCGTATTGCCTTTATCTACTAGTTTTTGAATCACATTTACCAATAGTCGCACATCTTGAAAATGAAGCCCGGTGGTTGGTTCATCCATTACATATAAGGTATTTCCGGTTCCGATTTTCGATAGCTCTCTCGCCAATTTAATACGTTGTGCTTCACCTCCCGAGAGTGTGGTACTGGATTGACCTAAGGTTAGATAGCCTAGGCCCACAGAATCAAGTGTTTGTAATATTCTGGAAATAGAAGGCTGCGAACTGAAGAACTCAACACCATCCGAGATGGGCATATCTAAAACTTCAGCAATATTTTTTTCGCGGAAATAGATTTCAAGAGTTTCTCTATTGTACCTTTGTCCATTACAAGATTCGCAATTTACATATACGTCGGGCAGAAAATTCATTTCAATCTTACGTAAGCCATCTCCCTTGCAGGTTTCACAACGCCCACCTTTCACATTGAAAGAAAAACGACCTTGGTCGTATCCACGTATCTTAGATTCAGGTAATTCTGCAAATAATCGACGAATATGATCAAACACCTTAGTATAGGTGCCTGGATTAGACCTCGGTGTTCGGCCAATAGGGCTTTGATCGATTGAAATAATCTTATCAATATGCTCCAATCCAGAAATTTCATCATAGGGTAAGGCAACGGATTTGGAGGAATAAAAGTGATTCGAGAGAATGGGTACAAGGGTTTGATTAATCAGCGAGCTTTTACCACTACCGCTCACACCGGTCACGGCTATAAATTTACCCAATGGTACTTCTAAATTTACCGATTTTAAGTTGTGACCTCTTGCATTATTAATGCGAATATAAAGACCATTACCTGCTCGGCATTGCTCACTCACGGTCACTTGTTCTTCATCTCTGAGAAAACGAGAGGTCATAGACGAGGGGTCTAATTCGTGGGGTTTGCCCTTGGTTACTATCTCACCGCCATAGGCGCCAGCACCAGGGCCCATATCAATGACATAATCTGCTTTTTCTATGGTTTCTCTATCGTGTTCTACCACAATTACACTATTACCCAAATCTCTAAGGGTTTCAAGAGAATGTATGAGTTTGGTATTATCTCTTTGATGAAGTCCTATACTTGGTTCATCCAATATGTAGAGCACCCCCACCAGTTGAGTCCCTATTTGGGTAGCTAGCCGAATGCGTTGGGCCTCACCACCACTTAAGGTCTGCGCTTCCCGGTTCAGACTCAGATAGTTGAGTCCTACATTTAATAAGAAATCCAAACGGTCTCGGATTTCCTTCAAAATTTGATGGCCAATTTGCAATTCACGTTCGCTCAGTGATATGGAATATAAAGTGCTTCGTAACTCCTGTATATCCATATCGACCAAATCGCTAATGCGATGTCCATCTAACCGATAAGATAAAGCCTCTTTATTTAACCGGCCTCCTCGGCAATCCGGACACACCACTTTAGACATAAATGCTTTAGCTTTATCTCTTTGTTTAGGTGATTTGGACTGTTCATATTGCTCAATGATGGTTCCTCTGAGGCCTTTATATGAGTGCTGATAGGTAACTTTGTCGGATCTAAACTCATAGGTTACGGCATATTTATGAGTACCACTACCTGTCATCAAGGTCTGAACTAGTTCTTCACTAAACTCTTTAATGGGGGTGTTGAAATCTACTCCAAAATGGGTGAGAACCGCTTCAATTTGTTTGAATGCGAAAATATCCCTGGGTTGACCTAAAAACCGGATGCCGCCTTCTTCAATACTTTGCGAGGGATTGGGCACTAATAAATCCCAACTTACATCATAGGCATGTCCCAAACCATCACAGGTAGGGCATGCACCAAAAGGAGAGTTGAATGAAAATAGATTAGGAGCGGGGTCTTCATAAGCAATACCTGCTTCGGCATCGAAGAGCTTTTGAGAGAAGAGTTTATCCAACCACTCGCCTTTAGTTTTAGTTGCCAAAACAACTGTGCCATCGGCCATTTCAAGGGCGGTCCTCACACTATCGGCAATTCTTTTTTCACTTTTCTGATTAATGATGAATCGATCTACCACTACCTCAATAGTGTGTGTTTTGTATCGATCCAACATCATACCTGCTTCAATTTCGGTAATATCGCCGTTTATTCGAGCTTGTAAGTACCCCTGCTTGGTTAATTGTTCAAAAAGTTCTCTATAGTGTCCTTTTCTGCCTCGTATTACAGGAGCTAAGCAGTAGGCTTTGGTTCCTTCTTCCAACTCTAGTATGCTTGCAACGACCTGATCAGCCGTTTGCTTCTCCATTCGAATACCGGTGGCATAGGAATAGGGAGTGGCCACCCGAGCATACAGCAGACGTAAGAAGTCATAAATCTCGGTTACGGTTCCTACCGTAGAGCGAGGATTTCTGTTGGTGGTTTTTTGATCGATGGAAATGACTGGTGATAATCCATCGATAAAATCCACAGCAGGTCGTTCCATCATGCCTAGGAATTGACGAGCGTAGGCAGATAGGGATTCTAAAAATCGACGTTGTCCTTCCGCATAAATAGTGTCAAACGCGAGCGAGGATTTTCCCGATCCCGATAAACCCGTGATGACCACGAGTTGGTCTCTAGGGATCTCGATATCGATATTTTTAAGATTATGTTCACGAGCTCCGCGAACGATAATAGAGTCTTGCATGTACCTCAGCTCTGCATTTTGATTCAAACCATTAAATTACCAAAGATTGCGAGCAAATTCTTCTTTTTGAACACCTTTTTTGCGTAGCTTTCCAAAAAATGCTGTATGTTTATAGCCCTCAATACACTATCGAAACCATATCGTTGAGTTATTATGTCTGTACGAACCAAATCCTGGAGTCCCACGAGTTGGAGAGAATATCCAATTCAGCAACTTCCTGAATACCCAAATTCTGAAGAACTAGAACGCTGTTATCAAGAGCTGCAAACTCTGCCACCTCTCGTTACATCGTGGGAGATTGAGTCACTAAAAGACAAATTAGCCAATGTTAGTCAAGGCAAAGGATTTTTATTCCAAGCAGGTGATTGCGCCGAAAGTTTCGATTTAACCCGCTCTTCTAAAATAGTAAATCTGGTAAAAGTACTCTTACAAACCAGTTTTATTATGATTCATGAGATGGGGGTGCCAGTGTACCGTGTGGGACGTATGGCTGGTCAGTATGCAAAACCCCGGTCTTCTGCTTATGAAACCGTAAATGGAGAAGAAATTCACAACTACCGCGGGGATTTAATCAACGGTTTTGGAGCGACTAAAGAGCAACGAGTGCCCGATCCCAAACGGTTATTAGAAGGGTACCATAAAGCGGGTTTAACCCTTAATTTTATTCGAGCCCTAGGTGATGAGGGATTCGCTGACCTTCACTATCCCGAACAGTGGGAGCTGGATTTCATGCGCAACAATCCCTACCACCAAGAGTATGAGGCGATGGTTAAATCCATTACTCAGGCAGTTAAATTCATGGATGCTGTATCGGAAAAACGTCAACAACAGTCGCAGAAAGTTGATTTTTATACTTCTCATGAGGCGCTAAACTTGTTTTATGATTCGGCTCAAACTCGTAAAGTGCCGCGTAAGGAAGGTTACTACAACCTGAGTGCTCACAT
The DNA here is from genome assembly GCA_937125285.1 of uncultured Balneolaceae bacterium. Taxonomy (GTDB): domain Bacteria; phylum Bacteroidota; class Rhodothermia; order Balneolales; family Balneolaceae; genus UBA1275. The sequence goes on from CAKZLH010000306.1 coordinate 4,789, forward strand.
GGTCTGGTTAGGTAATCGAACCCGTGATTTAAATGAGGCGCATGTTGAATATCTACGAGGTATTGAAAACCCAATTGGTATTAAAATTGGACCTCCATATACGATAGATGACACCCTTCGATTAATCGAGCGAATAAACCCTAAACATGAATCGGGTAAAATTGTAATCATTACTAGATTTGGTAAAGATCGTATCCAAGAAGAGCTACCCAGCCTCATTCAAGCCATACGAAAAGAGGGATTCCCCGTTGTTTGGAGTTCTGATCCCATGCATGGAAATACTTTCTCCTCCTCCAATGATTACAAAACTCGCAATTTTGATCACATAATGGATGAAGTGAAGCATGCTTTTTCTATTCACCGATCAGAGGGAAGTTATTTGGGTTCAGTACATCTTGAATTAACGGGTGATGATGTAACCGAATGCGTGGGAGGTTCCAAAGGTTTAGATGAATCAGGATTAGACCTTAACTACGAAACCTTCTGTGATCCCAGGTTGAATTACGAGCAATCTCTAGAATTAGCATTTCTTATATCTAAGGAATGGAAAAAGAGCTACGGTTAGCCGTTACTAATGTCAAAATGTAGGCCTTCTGACGACTTTTCAGAAGGCATACTGACCCTTTTTCAAACTACCTGACAAGCTAACCCCGAGTCCTGCATCTGCGTCATAACAGGGTTAAAGTACCAATGTCGGACTGGCATACAGCCTCCTAGTAATGCCTATTGGCACAGGCTTTGGTTATTTCTCAGTAATTATTGAACAACAATCAAAAAAATACTGAGGTACAAATATGTCACTTATCAGATATACCCGACCTAATGCTAGAGAGATCTCCAGAAGTTTCAACGAGCTCATGAATGAATTTTTTGAGCCTATGACTTCTCGGGTTGAAGCGGGTTTCACTCCACGTGTAGACATTAGCGAAAATGAACACTCATTCACCTTTCAAGTAGAATTACCTGGAGTTAAAAAAGAAGATATCCAAGTTGAATTAGAGAAGGGGATACTTCGCGTCCATGGAGTAAGAAAGGATGAGCTTGAAGAGCAGGGCATGCAAGTGCTACGGATGGAGCGATTCTACGGTTCATTTGATAGAAGCTTTCACTTACCAGACGGTTTAGATGAAGAGAATATTCAGGCACAATATGAGAATGGTGTGCTGCGTTTGAGTTTGAGCAAACAAGAAAAAGCCTTAAAAAAGCAAATTCAGATTCATTAAGAGAGGAGCTTATGGGAGTGTGATGGGTTCTACCTTACACATCATTTAGTACTCCTCTTGAGTTTAAACAACGACAAAGGCTTGTGATGCAGGCCTTTTGTCGTTGTACTATTAGATACACTTGAAGTAAACCTATAAAATCTTTCCACTATGAATAGTATTACCAAAACCATTACGGTTATCATTTCTCTATTAATTCCCATTGCACTATTAAGTTTTACAAGCTTACATATGGGAAACGAAGTTGCCACGGAAGTAGAGCCAAATAATCCGACTTCTCATGCGCTATCCGACGATAGCAGTCCCACCAAAAAGAATCCCATTCCAGCTGCAGAGACCCCTGTAGTAAGCTTAAAGGATTTCAATGACGCCATTGTGAAAATCGCCGAAGCCGCTAATCCATCGGTGGTTACCATTACGACCGAACGCACCCAACAAGTTCGAGTCATGGATCCTTTTTCGATGTTTTTTGGTAATCCAAATGCCAGAGATAATACCCGGGAATATGTGCAAAGAGGATTAGGATCTGGAGTGGTGGTGTCCGAAGAAGGATACATAATCACCAACAACCATGTGATTGATAATACCGACGAAATTAAAGTTCGCCTATTCGACGGTCAAGAAGTCGAAGCTGAATTAATAGGCACGGATCCAATGACCGATATTGCGGTACTAAAAATAGATATTGAGGATGTGCCTGCTATCCCTTTGGGTGATTCAGATCAAGCCAAAGTAGGTTCTTTTGTACTGGCCATTGGAAGCCCTCTAAGTGAAGATTTGGCACATACGGTTTCCTTCGGAATCGTGAGTGCGAGAGGACGTTCTTTGCAGCTAACGGCATACGGAGATTACATTCAAACCGATGCCGCTATTAATCCAGGTAACTCCGGTGGTGCTTTAATAGATATGAACGGAACGTTGGTAGGTATCAATTCGGCCATAGCTTCCCGGTCGGGCGGGAATGATGGGATTGGTTTTGCGATACCCATGAATTTGGCCAAGAGAATTATGGACGATTTAATTGAAGATGGTAGCGTGAGCCGTGGTTATTTAGGGATGTATACTGCAGGAGAGCTAGATCCAACCATGGCGGAAGCCTTGGGATTGGACGTGGCCAGTGGAATAATTGTAGGTCAGGTTGAAACGGATGGGCCAGCCGATAAAGCTGGGCTTGAAGAAGAAGATATTATTGTCGGGTTGAATGATAAGCCCGTTAAAAATTGGGATGCCTTCCGCACCAAGATTGCTAGTTTCAAACCGAAAGATGTTGTTGAACTCAATATCCTACGTGATGGTAAACCCCGTAGTTTAGAAGTCATCATTGGGGAGCGCCCGTCGGATCAGCAAATCACTATGAATGCGGCACCTTTAGATTTAGACGAAGATTTAGGATTTAGTGTGCGAAGCTTGACGGAATCTCTTCGTAATGAGCTTAGATTGAGTGAAGATTTAAAGGGTGTGGTTGTTCAAAGCCTGAAAGAATCTAGTGAGGCTTATGAGCGAGGACTTCGAAACGGAGATATTATTTCTGCGGTAAAAAGAAAGGATATTTCCAGTGCTCAAGAGTTTTACGATGCTGTCCAAAAGAGTTTGGATGAAGGTGATCGCGCTCTACTGCTCACCGTTGAGAGAGATAATTTAAAGCAATTCATCGCCTTTAGATTGTAAACTGCAATTTCGGCAGTAAAACATAAGCCGGTGAACTTTCTGGCACGGTTTTGGTAAATATCAAAGCGAGATGGGTATAACACCTGTCTCGCTTTTTTCTTTACATCCAAAGTTTGAGAAGTCTAGATCACACATATTACATACAGGAGAGCATATGAACTTGAATAAATTCACCTTAAAGGCCCAAGAAGCTATTCAAAAATCAATTGAAATAGCTCAGGAACATCAACAACAGTCTGTTGAGTCTTTACATATTGGTCTTGCTTTGATGGATCAAAGCCAAGAAACCATTGATGCTCTACTGGCCAAATTAGAG
>CAKZLH010000307.1 GCA_937125285.1 uncultured Balneolaceae bacterium
TGATCCCCCTTTACGAGAGCGGGTTCGGGTACGTATTGGTACTTACTCATATATGCTGTAATGGGTATCGGTTGGGATACCGGTCATTCGTTTGGATTTAGTGAGCCGCCTCTGGCATGGTATCATCTACCAATGCTGGATTCGGGTTGGTTAGTTTGGCTATGTAGGAGGTACGTGGTCGTACATTCAATTCCTCAAGCATGAGATAATTACGCTCGTTGCGTTTCATCTTAGTTACCGTTGCTTCCTCGTCGGTTAAATCCCCGAAATAGATAGCATCGGCAGGACAGGCTTGCTGACACGCGGTAACGACTGCTCCGTCGGCGGGTTTCACCGAACCAGTATTGATTTTCGCATCAATTTTGGCGCGATTCACACGCTGAGCACAGTAGGTACATTTCTCCATTACCCCACGGAAACGAACCGTAACCTCAGGATTCATGGCCATTTGTATAATATCGGGATCTTCTCCCGTCGTTAGATATTCTTTTGGATAGTTGAAGAAGTTGAAACGACGCACTTTAAACGGACAGTTGTTCGCACAATAACGCGTTCCAATACAACGGTTGTAAGTCATTTGGTTCATACCGTCGTCACTGTGTGTGGTGGCCGCCACGGGGCAAACCTGCTCACAAGGAGCCAACTCACAGTGCATACAGGGCACGGGTTGATGCACCGCTTGAGGATCGTTTTCATCGCCCATGTAGTAGCGATCGTTACGAATCCAGTGCATTTCTCTACCGCGACCGACTTCTTTCTTACCGATTACGGGTATGTTGTTCTCACTTTGACACGCAATCACACATACCCCACAACCAAAACAGGCGTTCAGGTCAATGGCCATTCCCCACTGGGGCTCGTAATCGGGGTAGGTTTGCTCGTTGAAGAGCGAAATAGGTTGATCTTCCCCTAGTTTAGCCGCTTCTTCCATACCAGGTACATCGTATTTGTGTACATAGGCAAAAGAGGCATAATTCGGGGTCTCTTTATACTTTTCTAAAGAGGCCTGACGATACATATCGCGGCCTTCTAAACTGTGGTGATCCTGTACGCAAGACACCGCATAGTCGTTGCCTGTAGCCGTGACTTGTGCCGTACCTGCTAGCATGGTTGCCATGGTGCGCAGTGGGTACACATTTTTTCCACCGGCCATTTGCTCGGTATCGTAGTCGGCTACTCGGCCAATACCTTCTCGGCCATATCCGGCGTGAATGGTGATGGAATCATCGGCTTGTCCTGGTTGTATCCAGGCGGCAAGCGTTACCGAAGCGCCATTGGCTGCGGTCACCGTAATTTCTTTTTCGTTTTCCAGGCCTAGTGCCGCTGCTGTTGCAGGGCTCATCAGAGCCACGTTGTCCCAAGTGATTTTAGTCATGGGATCGGGAAGTTCTTGAAGCCATCCGTTGTTGGCAAAACGACCGTCATAGACCGATGCATCGGCTTTGATCACCAATTCTAAGCCATCGATTGCCGCAGGTGCTTGTGGTCCTACACCAGAACGGAGACGAACATTGGCTTTGGTGTAATCCATAATTACGCCCGACATTACGGCAGCAGAAGCCTGCCCACTGTTGGGGTAACCGTTTTGTTTAATGGCCTCGGCCGTTGGCGCATCGCTTGCCCGATCTACTCCATCGTGAAGTAAACTGGTCCACTTAGCGTCAAAATTGCTTCTGTGAATGCCTTTAAAGGTGTTTTGCACCAAACCATAGCCCGCACTATAGCTACCGGTAGCGATTAGATTCAATAATTCAATTTCGCTCATGCTGTCGTGCAGCGGTTGAATCTGTGGTTGAATCACCGAGCGTGCTCCTCCGAAGGAATAGCCATCGCCCCATGCTTCTAAGAAATGCGTGCGAGAAAGATGCCAGTTCGATTTCTTACCGGTCTCATCGTTATAGGTAGAAAGGTGAATGACCTCGCCAACCTGAGCCAATGCTTCTTCCAATCCCCAATCCGCAGGAGCGGTTAAGACTGGATTGGCGCCTATGATGATGGCCGCATCTACCGAACCTGATTTCATAGCCGCTACAGCCGCTGCCATAGCTTCGTTCTGATTTTCGCTACCAAGCGAAGGAACTTCTAAATAGTGAACCGTTTCACCAATATTGTTAAGGGCGGCGTTTATAGCGGCCACGGTGGCATGCGCTTCTGGAGCATGATCCCATCCAATAGAAACCGCCGAACGACCTGCCGCTTCGGCTAAATCATTTGCCAAGGCCACCAAAAATGGGGTATGCGTAAACTGATTGTTCACTTCGCTGTATGCCGAAAGACCGTTCACTCGGGTTGAAAGGGCTCCTGCCAAAGCATCGGCAAAAGCGTGTACTTCACTGGCTTTTACTCGTAAACGGTGATCGGCGTAGGAACCGGTAAGGGTAAACCCATTTTCTACACTGTAGATACGGTTCATGCTGTCTTGTGTGCTGGTCACTCGACGTCGAGAGGTCAGCTGCTTGGCATACTCAACACCATTGGCGTGGGTAGCCGCTAGTACATCGTCGTCTAAAGACACATAGACATCGGCATTCGTAAGATTATAATGGCTGCGCAGACGCCGTCCAAAAGCTAATCGATTCCCTTCCGCTACGTTTTCTTCACTAAATGCTTCGTAGGTTACCCACTGGGCATTGGGGAATTTGCCAAGTACATCGGCTTTCAGCGCATTGTAGGTGATACCTGAATGGGCCTCACTAATGAATACGATACGTTTGTTGGTATCGGCAAAGAAGGTTTCGGCAAAGGCGATAAAATCTTGACTGCTCGACTTACTGCCGTTTCTCACTGGATAGCGCGAACGATCGGGATCGTACATTTCCAACATGGTTGCCTGATGATAGGCGTTGGTATTTCCATGGCTACCTGGATGTAAATCGTTTCCTTCTACTTTGGTAGGGCGTCCTTCATGATTCTCTACAACCAAACCAACTAAGTTGCCCTGAAAAGGCATCGCACTCGCATAAAAAAGAGGTATACCGGGTACGATATCCTCTGGTTGCTGTGCGTAAGGTAATATCTTTTGAACGGGCCGACGACATGCGGCAAAACCGGCTAGAGCAATGGACGCCCCCATAATGCGAAGAAATCCTTTTCGGGATACGCCGTCATTTAATTCTGTGGCGTTTTCAGGGAACTCTCGCTCAACAAAATTTTGATACTCTTTATTCTGGGCTAGCTCGTTAAGGCTTTTCCAGTAGGTTTTAGGAGTTGCTTGATTAGATGATTCGCTCATGTAAGGAAATTTGTATGCGCTAAACGTTGATGGTGTTCAATCCGTGTTGCTTGATTAACTATCCGGTTCCTATTAGTAATGACAGCCCTGGCAATACTGCGGGGGGCTTACATTATTTTTCTTTACGAGTTCTGCTCCTAAGAGGAGTTGATCCTCTACTTCGTATCCCATGGTGGTCACTTCTTCCACTGGGCGTAGATGTTTTTCAGGGGCTCTGTGGCAATCCAAGCACCAGCTCATGCTCAGAGGCTCGGCCTGATAAACAATTTCCATTTCATCGATTCGGCCATGACAACTCTCACAAGCTACACCCACATTTACGTGCGCAGCATGGTTGAAATAAGCATAATCGGCTAAGTTGTGAACGCGTATCCACTCTACGGCCTTGCCGGTCTCCCAACTTTCACGGATGGGGGCCAACTTTTCGCTGTCGGTTAAAATTTGGTTGTGGCAGTTCATACAGGTTTGAGTAGGAGGTACATTGGCCTGCTTGGAATCGAATACAGAGGTATGACAATACTGACAGTCGAGCCCTAGTTTCTGAACGTGAATTTGGTGAGAGTAGGGCACAGGTTGTTCCGGTGCATAACCCACGTCTGTGAATTCAGGGGAAAAGTAGTACCAAATTCCGAAGATGACTACGTTTACGGTTACGATGAGTCCGATGAGGATTTTTCGAGGAACGTGATTTGTCCACTCTGGGAAAATCTGCGCCATATATATAAGGTGTTACTGGTTAGTCAAAAAACGTTTTTTGTGAACAAGTTGCCT
>CAKZLH010000308.1 GCA_937125285.1 uncultured Balneolaceae bacterium
CTGTTAAGAATAAAGGTCCAGTTGTCGCCAGGAATGGTGTACAAAGAATAGGTGCCGGCTTTTACCATTTCACCACCAAACATAACGTCGGTAGAAAATGTAATTGCTGCAGATTCGTTGGCGCCGGTTCTCCAAACTTGGCCCGAAGGTGCTAGACTTTCTAGACTGCGTCCTTTAAGGCCTGGTCGCCCATAGGTGATGTCTACAACGGTAGCGCCAATATTTTGACTAACCGCCGCATTTGGACTTACACGCACGCCTTCGGCACGTTCTTGAGCAAAGCTGTTGCTACTAAAAGTGAACAGTATTGCAATCGCAAATACCGGTAAGAAAGATGTTAGAATTGATTTCATGGTATGTGGTGTGAATAGTTATGATTTTATGTGTATGGATGTGATGTATGGATGTGGTCTCTTGACCCGAATCATGAATTGTTTTCTTTCAACAAGTGAGCAAATTCTTTTTTGAACTTCTGAACCTTGGGTGCGATTACAAACGAACAGTAACCCGCCGTTGGATTGTTTTCGAAGTAATCTTGGTGATAATTTTCAGCTACATAGTAATTCGTGAGCGGTTCAATGGTCGTAACAATGGGATCTTCCCACAAATCGGTAGCATCCACTGCTGCTTTGGATGCTTCCGCAATGGCTTTTTGTTCCTCGTTATGATAATAAATCACGCTTCGATACTGAGTACCCACATCATTGCCTTGCCGATTCAAGGTGGTAGGATTGTGAGTGTGCCAAAGCACTTGAAGTAAGTCGGCATAACTAATGACTTTCGGGTCAAAATGAATACGAGCGACTTCCGCATGCCCGGTTCGACCGGTGGTAACTTCTTTGTAGGTGGGGTTGTCTACATGCCCCCCGGAATACCCTGATTCTACATGAACGATGCCTTCTACCAGTTCATAAATGGCTTCGACACACCAAAAACAGCCAGCGCCAAAGGTGGCCATTTCTAGAGAATCTGCAATAGGTTGAGTTGTCATAGGAGTGATAAATTCGGTTGATAGTGCCGTAGGTGCTATACCTGTACGATTGGTTTGCAAAACATCGGAGTTGATAGACGTATAGCCTAAGCCTCCGATGGTGGCAAGGGCTAAAATAAGTCCTAGAAGATACGTTTTCATCCCAAATGGTGTTTAGAAAATTGTGATTATCTACGTATCACATAAAGTAAAAAACATCCCTTAAACGTTCCTTTGATTAAAGAACTTCCCCTAAAAAAATCTGGTTTTCTCGGGTTGAAGCTCGCTCGACCCAAGTACCTACCTTAAGTCTTATTAGTTCAGTGATAGGGGTTATTTTAGCTGTTGGAGTAGTTTTTCAAGAGCGGCAATATGGTCTGAAAAATCCTTCTTACCTAGTAGGGTAATAGAGTACTGAGTATTCGGTTTATTATCGATAAACTGTTTTTTGGTTTGAACGTACTTATGTTTTTGAAGGGTTTTCAGGTGGGTAGCTAAATTGCCATCGGTTAGTTCAAGGAGTTCTTTAAGGGCGTTAAAATCCAGGGTCTCATTGACAGAAAGAGCCGACATAATTCCGAGTCGGATTCTGTTCTCGAACACTTTTTGAATTTTTTGTAGCTGAGACTTCATAAATACGATAGCTTTAAGCTTTACACTTCTTAGGAATTTCGTTCGTACCTGAGATAGATATACAAGCCATATACAATGTGGACCATTCCAAAGCCAACGGCCCATATCAGCAGACTGTGTTGAATCCAATACAGAGCAACCAAACCAAGGAATAACTCAATTAGGCCTAAGTAGCGAATATCCGTTAAGGTGAAGTGACTCGCATGCAGAAGTGCCAAGCCATAGAAAATAAGGCTCAAAGGTGCCGCCAAAGCCACAAAACCTTTCAACCAGAAAAGAAAAATAACCAAACCACCTGTGAGTAAAGGAGTAGCGAAATAAGTGAGCATTCGGCGGGCCGTAGGGCTCCAACCAGGGGATCCTTTTTTATAGGCGTTACGTCGGGCAAGAACTAAGCCGAGCCCAAATGATAGTACTAGGGTCGAAAGGCCTAAGTAAACGATGTTCCATAGGTTGCCCCCCATTGCCGTATAATGGTAGGTGTAGCTATCGGGTTGAAAAGCAAAACTGTTTACAGCTATCCAGCTAGCCGCTATGGCGATGATACCCGCTAGGATTCCGGCCATACCTGAAATGTGCAGAAAGCGGGTTGAGCGCTCCATCATTTCGTGGATTGCTTTGATTTGCTGGTCGGGAGGTAAGTGATTGGTCATTAGGAAAGTACTTTTTTTTAAAAAGTACAAATTTATTAGCTAAGAAGGTAGGCTAATGGTCTGTTAATTTGTTTGTTAGGTGGTTATAGAATACATTCTTATAAATAATTACACTAAAATTACGGTTCTATGTCACAATTGGGTTTAAAATCACTGTTGGTATTGATGATGGTTTCCATTTCGGTTATTAATCTTCAAGCACAAGATCGAATCATTAAAACCAATCAAACGGTACTTACGGTTAAAATTTATGAGATAGGTGAAGAGACTCTTCGCTATAAACCTTGGGATCGGCAAGACGGTCCGTTTTTTACCATCGCTGTTTCTGGTGTTCATAAGGTTATTTTAGAGTCGGGAGATGAGTTAATCTTCAACGATTTAGAAAGAGAACAGGCGACAGCTACGGAGGGTCAAAGCGTGAATAACTCCGCAGAAAATGAAGCCACTAGTGAGGAATCGAATGCATCAACCAATGCCATACAAGAAATATCCAATGCGCTAGATGAAGTATCAACCTCGAGTCAACAAGCCAGAGCATCCGTAGGTCTTGAACCCGACCAGCAAGCGCAAGCCGAGCTCAACAGATTGAATAACATCAAGATATATTGGTCAGTTTTTAATATTGATGTTGCCAACTCGGAGAATTTAGGTGGCGATGGAGAGGATACCATTATCGGTATGATTGATATGTTAGGCTTTCAAACCTTTATACCCTTAGGAGGGACCGATACCGATAATGATCCAAATTTATCTCAGGGTTTGGTGCTATCAACCACCGTGAAGTACAGAACATTAGACCCTCCAACGGGAATTGATCCTATGCTATCGGAGAGCTGGTTGGTTGATCTAGGTGTTGGTTACGGCGCTAATATTGGTAAGGATCTACGGGTGTATGGATCCTATAATCTCACCACCTATATTACCACTACCACAAGTTTTTTTATGGCTGATAACATAAGTACATCGGAGTCCTTGCCTGAAAACAGTAGTTATATTCGGGCCGGCGTTCACTGGATGCCCATTCAGTTACCCGGAGGGTTTATTGGACTTCATGCGGCCTACGATACCTATTTAGCAGAAGGTGCTGAAGATGCCTTTGTAATAGGGTTATCGCTTAAATAGTGGGTATAAAGTAGTTACCAACCAAGCTATTTGAACTTATAATTTACTCATAAAAAAACCAGCCACTGCATTGCAATAACTGGTTTAAAAAGGCTTTTAGCCAAGTGCTCACGAATGGAGTCGAACCATCACGGCCGTTAAGCCACACGCCCCTCAAGCGTGCGCGTCTACCAATTCCGCCACGTGAGCAGGAAAGGGCATCAAATATACTGCTTTATTCAGAGTAATCGCAAGGTCTATTGTCTCATTTGAGATCGAACTTCTCGTCTAATTTCTTCACGTTGTTCGATATAGCTTCTAAACTGTTTGTTACTAAGTACTTCATGAAGAATGAGAAGATACTCAGTCTCTGCTTTTAGCATTAGGGATCTCATATGCTCTTCGCTTTCATTTTGAAGAGCATTCCGTTCTTCTCTCATGGCCTTTTGCATAGCTTCTCTAACTTCAGGTGAAGGTCTAGCCTCTGGATTGTCTTTGTGAATTTTTTGCATACTTTCTCTGCGAAGATTCATTTCACTACGTTTTTGGTCTATTTTTTCTCGCATCTTGGCCGCTTCAGCATCTAAGGCTTTCATCACATCTTTTTGTTTGGAATCTAATTCATTCATCTGCTTTTCAGACAAATCGAGGCGATCTTTTACGACTTTGTTTTGAGTCTCATAAAGCAGTTTTAGCCTGTTTTCTCTTTCGGGTCTTCTTTCGGCTTCATGTCTTTTATCATCGTGTTGATCACCACGACCTTCGTGCATCCGTTCTTGTCGATGCTCGCCATTTCCCTGCTCAGCTCTTCGATTACCAGGGCCATTCTGAGCCATAACCAGCTCTGAACTCATAAAAATCATACTTAGAATAAATAAAAGTAATGTTCGATGATGGAGGGTTCTACTAGGCTGTAAAGAGGGTATTAATTGTGAAGAAATCATAGTATTTAAAATTGGTTATATGACAAGCTATGTCTAATAACATAGAAGATATGTTACTAATACACCTCAAAGTGCGGTTACCCCTAACAAAAAATAGGCGAGCCTTTTAGCCCATTTCTTCTAACTGTCGTTGGGCGTATTCATTGTCGGGATCGATTTTTAAGGCTTGTTCATAATAGGTTCTAGCCTTGTCTCCTTGCCCACCCTTCATAATCATGTCACCCATGAGAATCCAGTTTTCAGCATCTCTAGGCTCGGCTTTTATTCGGTTGATGAGATAAGCCACAGCATCTGATCCGCGATCGGTCATGAGCATGATCATCACTTTATTTCTGTGTGCGGCCGATACATCATTCGCTTCAATGGCAGCATCAAAATCCGCTTCTGCAGCTTCTAAATCTTCTTTGACCATATGAATTTGCCCCCTGAGATTTAGGTAAACACCATTATTCTCTGATCGCTCAAGTGCCTTCTCTATACTGCTTAGGCTAAGGTCTAGTTGATTTAATTGCTGCATGATTAACGCCTCTAGATAGTATCCTTCGGGAGTATCTGGGGCTTCTTTTTGAATCTCACGCGCTAAATCTAAACTGTGATCAATATCCTTGTCTTGTAGGAGTTCAAATCCCCGACTAATTTTTTCTTCAATATTCATGTAGGCTCCTGAGTGCTATCCTTAGGGGTTTTGGTTGATGTAATCTCTTCAAACTCTGCATCTTCAATGGCTGAAAAATCTTTCTTTCTCTTTTTTGAACTCGTTGAATTTCTACTTTGGGTTTGACCAAAAGGAGTACCTTGCCGCTGCGCATTTTTAAATGCTTGTCTAAAAATAGCTAACGGCAAAAAAATTCTACCGACAAATCGGAAGAACACAAAAAGCAAAAAGAATATGAGAAGTAATTTAAAAGTCATGCCCTAGAATTGCCCAATTTAAGATAGATGGATGTGCATATTATCCTGAATGGGTCGTTCAAAAAGTTGTTCTTCAATATACAAAAGATGTTCGGGGTTTTGTACAAAATCTACTTCACTTACATTTATAAATACGACTGGACTTCGCTGGTAATGATAGAAAAAATGATTATAAGCATCATTTAAGTCTCTGAGATACTCAGGGGTAATGTGCTGTTCGTACTCTCTACCTCTTTGTTGAATATTCGACATCAGGCGTTCTACTGAAGACTGTAAGAACACCACTAAATCGGGTTGAACCGCGATACCGGTCATAATTGAAAAAATGGAATCATAAAGGCCTAGTTCATCCGCATCTAAATTCAAGCGAGCAAAAATTCTATCTTTATCAAAGATGTAGTCTGAAACAGTCATGGTATGAAACAAATCCTGGCTCATCATATTCTGCTGCTGCCGAAATCGACTAGCTAAGAATGCTAGTTGTGTTTGAAAAGCATAGCGTTCTCGGTCTTCGTAAAACTTGGGGAGAAATGGATTATCTTCGAATTCTTCAAGCACTAGTCGGGCTTGTCGCCGTTCTGCTAGCATTCGTGCGAGTGTGGTTTTACCCGCGCCAATCACTCCTTCAATGGCAATAAAATGAGGTCCAATTTGCATAGTCTAAACTAACATTATTCCCATTGCCATGCACTTGTTTCAATCCGCATTTTTTCAGCCCTTTC
>CAKZLH010000309.1 GCA_937125285.1 uncultured Balneolaceae bacterium
AGCCCGGCGTATTCCCCTTGAGCTCCTGAATTGGGTTGAAAGGAAATGGCATCGAATCCTGTAATCTCACATAGCCAGTCTCCTAACTCATTGAATATTTGGTGATAACCCTGAGCCTGATCGGCCGGCACAAAAGGGTGAATCTGAGCGAACTCTGGCCAACTTAGTGGAATCATCTCGGTTGTGGCATTCAATTTCATGGTGCATGATCCAAGTGAAATCATAGAGTGCACAAGGGACAAATCTTTTGACTCTAATCGTTTCATATACCGAAGCATCTCGTGTTCGGTTCTATACTGTTGAAAGACCTCATGCGTCATAAATGCCGAAGTACGTTTCAGCACTTCAGGGATGCATTCTTCGGTTTCCTCCATCAGACTCGATACATCCAAGGTACAGGTCTGCTGGGTAGCGGCTTCAAAAAGTGAAATCAATCGCGTGAGATGTGTATGATCTTTGGCTTCATCCCAACTTAACCTTAGTTCGGTATCGGATGCGTAGTAAACATTTATTCCTGCTTTCAAAGCGAGCGGTTCTAAGGCTTTACTATCGAATCGAATAGTTAAGGTATCAAAGTAATTTTGGTTTAAAACTTCAATGCCTAATGATTCAAACACTTTCCGCATGATGGCTGTGTATCCGTGTATGCGACGAGCTATTTGGCTGAGACCGTCTGGTCCATGATATACCCCATACATTCCAGCGATAACTGCGAGTAACACCTGGGCCGTACATATGTTTGAGGTTGCCTTTTCTCTGCGAATATGCTGCTCACGAGTTTGTAGAGCCATTCGATAGGCGGGCTTGCCTTCCATGTCTTGCGTTACTCCGATAATGCGACCGGGTAACTGGCGCTTGTACACTTCTTTTGTTGCAAAATAAGCAGCATGTGGTCCGCCATATCCCATAGGAACGCCAAAACGCTGAGTGGTTCCCACGACTACATCGGCTCCCATTTCACCTGGTGCTTTTAATAAGCTTAGACTAAGTAAATCCGCTGCGGCTACAACAAAAACTTGATGCTCATTACAAGCGGCTATTAAAGCGGATACATCCTCTACATTTCCTTGTGAATCTGGATACTGATATAGCATTCCAAAAACATCACTACGAGTAACATCAAAGCTGTCCAAAGCCCCCACTTCAACCCGAATTCCCACAGGTTCGGCACGAGTAATGAGTACATCGATGGTTTGCTTGAAAACTCGATCGCTTACAAAAAAGGTATGAGACTCTTTCTTTTTTTGACCTTTACGCTGACTATAGAGCATCGTCATGGCCTCTGCGGCGGCTGTAGCTTCGTCTAGAAGAGAAGCATTGGCAATCTCCATACCGGTTAAGTCCGATACCATAGTTTGGAAATTGATGAGTGCTTCCATTCTGCCCTGGGCAATTTCGGCTTGATAAGGGGTATAAGCGGTGTACCAAGCCGGGTTCTCTAAAATATTGCGCTTAATTACATTGGGCAGTAAGGTATCGTAATAACCTTGACCTATAAAAGAGTCGAATATCTTATTCTTTTGAGCAAGCTTTTGGAATGCTGCTAAAAAATCTTCTTCACTTAGGGCATCTGGTATATTCATCGACTTATCGGCACGGATACCCTGAGGAATGGTCTCCTGAATCAATTGCTCAAGATCGTTCGCCTGTATGGTCTCTAGCATGTGGGTTAAGTCTTGATCACTCATTCCATGATGTCGATCAGCAAATGGGGCTTTTTTAAATGATATCGGCATGAATTTGAGAAGGTAGAATTAGGTTATACGATTGCTTAACAATTTGAGGATCAACAATAAAATCTAGCGGATAATCCTCTACTCTTAGATGGCATAGAATTTAAGAAAAATTGCTTTTTTTTTCTGATAAATAGTCCCCCTTTTATATATTGATGGTCATATATAATTAAGTCAGCTATCTATTTATCAGAGGGCAAGTTAGCTTGATAGATGCCTAATTTATTTGCCTTTTGAGCTAAAATTTTTCTCTGATAAAAAATTCCTGCTGCGATTTTTTCACCTTTTAAATCAAGTAAATGAACCTTTTAGATGTTATCAAAATCAAACAAGTACCCAAGCATATTGGGTTGCTAGCCATTTTGTTTATTGGGGCAAGCACGGCCCTATTTGCACAGGAAAAAAATATTAAGCTACTCAATGAACGCTTAGAATTACGTGTTAACGAGCAGATGCAACTTCAGGCGCAAGTGGTTGATGAAAATGGTGAGGTGCTCCCGGATACGGTGGTGTTTTTTAGTCGGGCAAGAAGATCACTAGCAATTTCTCGGGAAGGGGAAGTGAAAGCGCTTAAACCAGGAACACATGCTTTTTTTGCGACCACCCTCGGGGAAAATCGTATTCGTGAAAACTTTGAATTACAGGTGCTCTACCCTCCTATCACAAGCATAGAGTGGACACAAAAAAACAACTCGTTTTATGCCGGCACCAAACTAGATATCAACTTTTCTGTGGAAGACTCCCTTGGAACTACCCGAAGTATAGGTGATGTTCGTTTGGCTAGTACGAATCCAGAAATAATGAGTGTGAATGATTTTGGGCAATTAATCGTGCACAGGGCAGGAAAAGCGAGCTTACAAGCTATTACAGATGAGCAAATGATTTTTGACTGGGCAATAGAGGTCAAAAATAATCCGGCAAATTCAATTGAATTGGACCTAACTCATTCAACTGCTACTATTCGAACTGGAGATGTGGTTCAATTGCAAGCCATCGTGTTGGATAATGGTAATAATGAGGTTAAAGATGCTCCCGTTCAATTTAGTTATATCGCCTATCCTGATGATCAACTGGGCCAAGGAAGCTCGGCTCAAATTGCTCAAGATGGTCGATTCGTAGCCAATGATCCTGGTCATTATACCCTAGTGGCTCGTTCGGGAAATCTAATAAATGAACGTACTATTCGGGTAGATGCGAGAAAGGTTCGCCGAAACCTAGAGGTGGTAGGAAAAGGTATCGTACCAGACGTTAAAACCTCGGATCTTTGGGTCTGGGAAGGTGTTGATGGCCGTGACTATGCCATCACAGGGACTTGGGGCGCCCGTGGTGAAGCCTTCTTATGGGATGTTACGGATCCCTCTAATATTCATACTATTGATACGGTTCAAGTGGATGCTCGTACAGTAAATGACGTAAAAGTTTCCGAAGATGGAACCATTGCAGTCATTACTCGGGAAGGAGCTTCTAATCGAAAAAATGGCATTATCATATTAGATGTAACCAACCCTGCTGAAACTAAAATACTCTCAGAATATACCGATGGTTTAACTGGAGGCGTACATAATACCTTTATCTACGAGAATCATGTCTATGCGGTTAACAATGGGCGTAAATATGATATCATTAATATTGAAGATCCCACTAATCCCTACACGGTTGGAGTTTTTGAACTCGATACCCCAGGTCATTCCATCCACGATGTCTGGATTGAAGATGGTATAGCCTATTCTTCAAATTGGAGTGATGGGGTCGTTGTGGTAGATGTTGGGTCAAACAGTTCAGCGGATATGCCCGGAGCTGGTGGAAGTCCACAAAACCCCACCCAACTTGGAAGCTATACCTATCCCAGTGGATGGAATCATGCTGCATTCCCGTTCAAGTCCGAATCTACCGGTAAATTTTTCGTAGCGGCCGGAGATGAAGCATTTCCTTACGGTTTAGATACTCAGGGACCAAATAGGGCAGCTGGCTGGATTCATTTTATAGAATTTGATGGATGGGAATCTCCGGATGAAGTCGCCCGATATCAGGTTCCAGAGGCAGGCTCACATAACTATTGGATTGAAGATGATGTGATGTATGCTGCTTTCTATAATGGAGGATTGCGCGTGGTGGATGTTTCAGGTGAGCTTATGGGTGATTTATATGAACAAGGGCGTGAAATCGCCTTATTTTTACCATCTGACCCCAAAGCTGCCATACCTAATTCGACCTTTACATGGGGGCCACAACCCTATAAAGGCCTGATTTATCTCTCGGATTGGAATTCTGGAATATGGGCCGTTAAACTCGGTGACCTCCAAGAATAAGCTATCAGACTAAACCATTAGACCCTTTTTGATATGAACATATC
>CAKZLH010000310.1 GCA_937125285.1 uncultured Balneolaceae bacterium
TGATGGGATTGATGAAGGGTGAAGAGTTTAGATATTATGGGTATAAGAGTGAAGTATTAGGGGTTACCTAATACTTCACTAACTGCTCATTATCACTACAGGTAACAAATCAGCCCCTTTAGATACACAGCTGACGACTTCACTTACACTATTTGCAAGGTCAGCTAGCTCGCTAGTTAAAAGCTCATAATCATTAAACGTTCTGGACCCTACTATTGCTAATTTCAATTGTATGACACTATTTGACACAGAACAAATATATTTTTATTTATTCATTTTATTTTAAACAATATATACAATAATTTTAACATTTTTACATTTGGAGATTATTCAAACTAAAATATTCGGTAAAAACATTTAAAATTCTAGCATCCAAATTAATTAATTATGATATAATGCCCACCTACTATAGATCCGATTGCGTTACATTTCGTAAAACCAAAGAAGCCTTTGGAGGTTTATCTAATATGTGCTCCGGTTTCCCACTCAAAGTTAATGGTATTTCTATACGTACCTCAGAAGCGCTATATCAGTTATGTAGATTTCCTAGTCATCCCAAAATTCAACAAAAAGTAATAGACCAGAAAAGTCCTATGGCCGCTAAAATGGTTACCAAACCCTATCGTACGTCCTACAATAGAAAAGATTGGGATTTAGTAAGAGTTGATGTGATGCGATGGTCATTGCAAATTAAACTGCTGCAACACTACGATAACTTTGGTGCTTTACTTGAGAGTACAGGCACCAAACCTATTGTTGAAATAAGTCACAAAGATGATTTCTGGGGCACTAAAGTGGACATAACCAATACAAATTTTCTTGTCGGAGATAATGCGCTTGGTAAACTTTTAATGGAATTAAGAGATACTTACGTTCACAAAGAAACACTAACCGAAGTAATCCCATTGGATGTACCCCATTTTATGTTACTTGGTCAGTGTATTGAAAGAGTAAGTTAGGGTTTGTTTATCCTAACTTGAGATTAATTCTCAATATACTCAGCAACAATAGTGGCAACGTAAGGATTCAAGACTCTATTACCTCCTATAAAAATCGGATCAGTATATTGACCTGAACGTAATTTTAAATCCTCACCTAATTCATTCCATCTATTCAAGATTATTTCATAAAGCTTTTCATCAAAAGAAAACCTATTGCCTCCTTGATTATGGAAGCATACTAGATCGCCATCCGTAAAAACCCTAATATAAGATGGATTTAACTGATTTTGAACCCTTGCACCCAAAGTTGGTATTTCTACCATATCTTCATTCTGACTTATAAGGGTGTTATTGATCTTATTTTGTAGTTCTTTAAAAGTCATTTATTCTCCTATTTATATTTTTTGATTAGCTATTGGTAACTTTTTGTATTGATTAATGTAAGATTGAATTAAAACATGTTCGAGTGCAGATGGCGCGATTACTTGATCATTCTTTTGGGTTAGATCAAATACTGAAAACATAAGATTTTTTAATGCGATCTCATGATTGTAACCCTCAGGCCTATTTGTGCCATCAATTCTACCATATGGAGAATATTTAAATGTATCATTCCGAATAGTGTAAGGAGTGTATGAACTTGTTAATCTATTTTTAACAGAAGATTTCCCGCTATTAAGATTCCCATTAACCTTGCCAGAACTACCTATATATATAGTCTCTTTTCCATATCTAATTATATATACACCTGGAAACCTATCTAACTTACTTAATAAATCATCACGTAATGTGGCTTCTACTTCTTTATTAGATAATTTTTCAGAATACAGTTTTAGTAGTGTATCGAAATCAGAAAACAAGTCCATTATTATCCCCCTTAATTATTGTTCACTTAATGATTTCCAATGCTGATAGATCATCACCATTGCAAGAGTATCCAACTCACAGTATCTGAG
>CAKZLH010000311.1 GCA_937125285.1 uncultured Balneolaceae bacterium
TTAACTGGTGACGATAACTAATCTGAGCCATGGAATCGTTTATCGATTTTTTTGAAAACATACCTTCCACCTTCCGTGCTGGAATTTTGGTGGGAGGTATTTTCATCTTTTGGATCATTGAGGGGGTCTTCCCACTCTTTGACATTGGTTATCAAAAAGTGCGTCATGCTCTTATTAATGGGGTATTGACGCTTTTTTTTGTAGTTATAGGATTGGGCTTTGCCAGCGCCTTACTATGGAGTTCACAGTGGGTGAATACCCAAGAAATAGGACTCATTCATTGGATTGCAATGCCCTTATGGGTGCAGGCCATTTTAGCCGTATTGCTGCTAGATTTTTTTGGTGCCTACTTGGTCCATTGGGTAGAACATAAAATTAAATTTCTGTGGAAGTTCCACCTGGTTCATCATAGCGATACCCATGTAGATGTAACTACGGGTCTTAGACATCACCCGGGTGAAGCGGTATTTAGGATGTTATTTACCATCCTTGGAGTGATTGTCGTTGGTGCGCCTATCTGGATGGTGTTTTTATATCAAACCTTTTCGGCATTTTTCACCCACTTTAATCATGCCAATATTCGGCTGCCTTTGAAGGTGGACAGAGCACTTTCTTGGGTTTTGGTAACGCCAAACATGCATAAAGTTCACCACCACTATACACAACCGTATACCGATACAAATTATGGGAATATATTTGCCCTATGGGATCGCCTGTTTGGAACCTTTGCTCAGGTAGAGGATTCTACTAAATTAATTTATGGTATAGATACGCACATGGATCCCAAGGAACATGATGATGTGGTGAATTTATTGAAAATACCCTTTCAGCCGTATCGCCCACCTGTGGGAGCTAAATTCTCGGATGATTCGACGAAATCATCTGACCATTCGGATTGAATTTGAAAAGCGTTTCATTATGAAGCGCTTTTTTTTTAGGGGTAGGGCGTAGGGCTTCTGTCTTTGTAATAGATAACCAATAATTTTATAGGAGTCCCACATGAAAAAGAATCTTTTACTAGCGTTATTCCTGCTAGTAATTCCAAGTATGGTCATGGCCCAGCCAGAAATTCCTGTTGAAGAATGGACAGGTCGAACAATACTCTTGATTGGGGCACACCCCGATGATGATGCACAGTCTCATGGTACCCTTGCTATGTTGCAAGCCAATGGGAATGAGGTGTACGTGATGCTACTTACAACGGGTAATGTGGGAACAGGAGATCCAACCATGACTCGAGATCGACTGTCGAAAATTCGACGCCAAGAGGAAGTTGATGCCTTGGCTGAATTGGGAATTCCTGAAGAAAATTACATTAACCTAGGGTATACCGATGGCATGTTGGAATTTGCCGATAAAGAAGAGGTAGTAAAACAAATAGTTTGGTGGATTCGAAAACTTAAGCCTACTACACTCATGGCGTTTGATCCAGGATATGGATATCAACAGTGGCATAAAACAGATCACCGATCGGCGGCTTATTTGGCTGTTGATGCGGCCAGAGCGGCAGAATGGAGGCTCATTTTCCCAAGTCAGATTATTAATGAAGGTCTCGAGCGACACACCATTACCGATTATTTGTTTTATAGTACTACCGGAGGAGAGGCTAATACCTTTGTAGATATTTCGGAGTATGCCGAAAATAAGGTACGATCCCGATCGAAGTACATCAGTCAGTTCACCTCAGCGTTTGACAACTACACGGGACCCAATCCAGAAGATTTGCCAGGAAATGAAGGTGCAGAATTTTTAGAACGAATGAGACGTGGCGTATATGAGCGCGGCGCAGTGAATGGGGTTCCAACCGAGCGTTTTCGTTATTACAAAGGTAATCCCGATGGCGCAGGTTCTAGAAGAGGTGGTTATTAGAGAATATTGAACATTCGCACATAAAGCATATTTAGATAAGAGCGGTAGGGGGATACTCTGCCGTTTTTTTTTGCCCATGGTTTTTGGATGTTTAAAAACTTGGGCGGTTTTTTATTTTTTTTCAAACTA
>CAKZLH010000312.1 GCA_937125285.1 uncultured Balneolaceae bacterium
TTGGCGTTATCCCATGCTCCACCTGCATTCGACTGAAATAATGCCATAAGTACACCCGCAGATGTTACACCCGCTAAAAGTCCACCAAGCATTTCTGGGCCTCCTAAGAAACCAAAAAGTACCGGTACAATAACCGCTAATAACCCAGGTAGTACCATTTCTCTGATAGATGCGGTAGTAGAAATTTCAACACATTTCTCATACTCGGCTTTTCCATCAGCAGCTTCGAATGTTGCTTTATCTGCATCACTCCAGTTTTCAAAATCAGTACCTTCATTTTTATTCATAACATCTAGAGCCGCACGTAATTCAGGAATGTCTTTAAATTGACGTCTCACTTCTTCAATCATACTCATAGCAGCACGTCCTACCGCTTGCATAGAGAGTGCAGAGAATAAAAATGGTAACATAGCACCTACAAAAAGGGCCGCCATTACCGAAGGTCTTGTTACATCAATTCCACTCAGTGGAACGTCATGCGTGGCATTATAAGCGGTAATAAAGGCAGCAAATAAGGCTAATGCGGTAAGTGCGGCAGAACCGATTGCAAAACCTTTACCAATAGCCGCTGTAGTATTACCAACAGCGTCTAACTTATCTGTTCGCTCACGAACTTCTGGTTCTAGTTCAGCCATTTCTGCAATACCACCCGCATTATCAGAAATTGGACCATAGGCGTCTACGGCAAGTTGAATACCTGTATTAGCAAGCATCCCAACGGCTGCGATGGCAATACCGTAAAGACCCGCAAAATGGAACGCTCCAATGATCGCTGCTGCAATAATTAAAATTGGGATGGCAGTTGAAATCATACCCACACCAAGACCAGCAATAATATTGGTAGCAGAACCTGTAACCGATTGTTTAACAATGGACCATACTGGCTTTGTTCCTGTACCTGTATAGTACTCGGTAACCAAACCAATAAGCAATCCTGATGCTAACCCAAAAATAGTAGCCCAAAAAACGCCCGTACTTGTATAGGTCTCACCACCAAAGCTCCACTGCGATGGTAACATCCACTGGATAATAAAGTATGAAGCCACCAACATTATACCCGCTGCAAGGAATTCACCTAAATTCAATGCTTTTTGAGGATCTCCACCCTCTTTAACTTTAACAAAAAAGGTTCCTATAATAGAAGTCAAAATACCTGTGCCGGCAAGCACAAGTGGTAGTAGTACGGCAGAAAGACCATTAAATTGATCCATCCAAGCTCCACCATTTATAGTAGCATCTGCGATGAAGGCCGCTCCTAACACCATTGTACCAATAATCGAACCAACATAAGATTCAAAAAGATCGGCACCCATACCGGCAACATCACCCACATTATCACCTACGTTATCAGCAATGGTAGCTGGGTTTAGAGGGTGATCTTCTGGAATACCTGCCTCAACTTTACCTACCAAGTCGGCACCCACATCAGCTGCTTTGGTATAAATCCCCCCGCCTACACGAGCAAAAAGGGCTATAGAAGAAGCACCAAACGAAAAGCCAGTTACTACGGCAAGCACTTTGTTAACCGCACCAGCTCCCTCTAATCCAAAGATAGATCCGAAAGCAATTAAGAGTACACTAAGCCCTAGTACACCAAGACCAACAACCCCAAGTCCCATAACAGAACCACCTGCAAAAGCTACCTCAAGTCCTTTTCCAAGGCTAGTTCTGGCTGCATTGGTTGTACGTACATTGGCTTTGGTTGCGACACGCATACCTATAAATCCAGCTAGACCAGAACATATAGCCCCAACAATAAATGATATGGCTACCATCCAGCTTGATGTTTCGGGATTAGC
>CAKZLH010000313.1 GCA_937125285.1 uncultured Balneolaceae bacterium
TCCTGAAGTACAATGGTGGCAACCACCGAAAATACCAACGCCCACAAAAGCGTCGACCCTGTGCGCACACCCACAATGGTGCACATGGTTACGGTGCCCGGGCCTATAAACGCGGCCGTCACCATGGTGCTGGGTCCAAAATATCGCCTCCAGTTCATATTCAACCCGAGAAAACTCCTTTAATTCCGATTAATCATCACGCGCAAGCCCCTATAAAACAGCCTGCTACCTGACTAAAATATTCCCTATAGAATACTTTTATTTCTCCTTCTATAAAAGTAAGTTTGCACAGTAAAATTGCGGACTGAACATCCGCTATCAAATCCGTCAATTGATATAACCTGTTTTGAGTAGATGGAAAACAGCATCCTAATCAGTACGAGTGTCCCCGCAGAACCCGAATCGGTGTGGAATCTGCTTACCAGCGCCGAGCATTTGGGCCAAATATTTGAAGGCCGCATGTGCGGATGCGACTGGACGGTGGGGGCCAAAGTACAATTTTCGGAGTTGATGGGAGAAAAGGAGCGACTGGTTGAAAAGGGTGAGGTCATTCGCGTGATCCCCAACAAGCTGCTCGAATACACCTCTTTTCCTACACAAATGGGTCTAAAAGATGATCTTGAGAACTATATTGTGGTCTGCTATGAGCTGCTCGATAATTATGACGGAAGCACACACGTGAGCATTAGCCAGAAAGGATATAAATACGTAGAAGGCGGTTTGGATCGCTATATATCGGCCCAAAAAAGCTGGAAAAAACACCTCCCAAAGCTCATAGAATTCGCTTCTAACCAAAAAATAGACTCCGAAGCTTAAGTCGGGGCATTTCGGTACGATACCTTAGGAAACATGCGTAAGGGTGCATAAAAAAATGCAGCTTAACTATCATACCAAATGCAGTAACACATGCCCGAGACAAAACAAGTACATCAGGCCAACATAGATCCGAGTATCCAAAAGATGCTCGATAACTTACAATCTCCCATCTTATTCGATGGAGAAGACACCCTTTTCAAAGAAGAGTTGTCGAGAGCCAGCGTCTATGCTGAAATAGGCGTTGGTCAATCGACCGTATTTGCCGATCGCCAAAAACATATTCAGCAGGTGATTGGCGTGGATACTTCTCACGATTGGACCCGAATGGTGCAGGTGCTTAGTTCTCAAAAAACCCTACTAGCACACGTAGATTTAGGGCCGGTAGGGAATTGGGGGCGCCCGATTTCCTACGACTACAGAAGTTCCATACGAAAATATGCCACCGCTATTTTCCAGGGCTCCAGTGCTCCGGATCTTGTGCTTATCGATGGGCGATTTCGCGTATTTTGCTTTCTTACCACCTACGTGCTATCCGAGCCAGGAACCCGAATAATCTTCGACGATTATGTACCTCGTAAGCATTATCATATTATTGAGGAGCTCGTGACACCTGTTGCTAACAACAAACGTCAAGTAGTCTTCGAACGTGAATCGGACCTAGAAAAAAACGAAACTCGCCATCGTGAGTTTATTCGTCTTATCGATAAGTTCGAATACGTAATGGATTAGGGCGGTAGTTTAAATTATACCTATTAAGGTATAATAATAGAAAATATTGCTTATTTATACCTAATAAGGTATATTATTTTAAAATAAAGCTAATATATACCTTAAAGGGTATATTTTTAATATTAGCATACAATATGATATTTGGTCAAGTGTTATGAGTAGCTGGAATCGACATAACCCAATTGCTACCTTTGTTCGAAACCGAAGGAAATCTCTAAAATTAACTCAAATCGCATTATCTGATTATACTGGTCTAGGTCTGCGATTTATCCGAGATCTTGAGCAAGGGAAACCCAACCTGATGACTCATAAAGTAAATGAGTTACTACTTTTTTTCGATCATGAATTAGCACCAAAAGAATTAAAGGATGAGAAAAGTACAGGTTCTGGTTAATCAATCATTAGCTGGTTTACTATGGGAAGATGAAACTGGTTATCACTTTAGCTACGATAGTATCTATTTAAGTCAATCTCATGCAACAGCCGTAAGTGTTAGTTTGCCGTTACAATATGAAACGTATCATGCTGAACAACTATTCCCGTTTTTTGATGGACTTATACCTGAAGGCTGGTTGTTAGATATTGCTCAAAAAAACTGGAAAATTAACCCAAGAGATCGAATGGGGTTGTTAATGGTCGCGTGTAAAGATTGTATTGGCAACGTAAGCATTGTGGTGAACTAATGAAAAAGTGTTTATGCTGCATGGAGTCATTATCAACTAATCAGAGTAATTATCATGTGGAATGTCTCCGTAGTTTTTGGGGAAATGACACCCCTCAAGAACATTTAGACTTTAGTGTGGAAAGGATAGAAGACTTAGCAATATCACATATCCAAAACAGGCTAAGTATTACTGGAGTGCAACCAAAAATTTCAATGGGATTTGGAAAAAAGAATCAGCCCAAGCGATTCACCTTAATTGGAGCACTTGAGGGAGACTATATACTAAAACCTCCCTTTTCACAATTTCCTCAGCTTCCAGAAATTGAATTTTTATCCATGCATCTAACAAAAAGTGCCGGCATTCCTACCGTTCCCTTTTTATTGATTCCTTTCAGCGATGGAAAACTTGCCTACTTAACCAAACGTGTAGATCGAGGACCAAATGGGATAAAGTATGCCATGGAAGATGCTTGTCAATTTTCAGGTAAGTTAACCGATCAAAAATATCTTGGCTCCTATGAACAAATCGCTAAGAAAATTCAAGAATACTGTGAAAATGGTCTTTTTGAAACACTCAGGTTCTATGAACAAGTTCTGATTGGTTATCTAATCGGCAACAACGATGCCCATTTTAAAAATTTTTCGATTATCAATACTAATCATGCCTATAAGCTCAGTCCAGCTTATGATATGGTAGCCACAACACTTCTCATTCCAGAAGATTTAGATGAATTAGCACTCCATCTAAATGGTAAGAAACGTAAGATTAAACGAATCGATGTAAGTGCTGCGCTTACCAATAGCGGAATCCCTGAAAAAGCACAAAAAAAACTCTGGCAGCGCATAACTCGATCTGTATCCCATTGGGGTGATATGATTGATAATAGCTTGTTAAGCGAGACTCTAAAAAAATCGCTATTGGATACTATAAGAATTAGAGCTAATAATCTATCCATAACCATAAGGTGGTAAAAACTACCTACATCACCCACACCTCTTCTACTCCCCTCACACCGCCCGAACCACCGATCGCACCACCGCTTCCGCGACGCGCTCGCCATCCATGGCCGCCGAAATAATGCCACCGGCATAGCCTGCGCCCTCCCCGCACGGGTAAAGTCCTTCTATCTCGGGATGAACCAACCGCTCCGCCTCCCGCGGAATCCTTACTGGAGACGAGGTCCGAGTTTCTGGGGCATGTACCACCGCCTCATTGGTCAAAAAACCCTTCATTTTACGGTCAAAAACCACGAAACCCTCCCTTAGCCGCTGCACTATAAAATCTGGTAGTACCTCGGCTAAATTCACCGACCGAAGTCCCGGTGCATAGGAGGTTTTGGGCAAATCTTTGGATACCCTTCCCTCCACAAAATCTACCAGCCTCTGCGCAGGAGCCATTTGCGTGCGCCCACCGGCCTCCCACGCCTTCCGCTCAATTTCGGCCTGAAACGCCATCGCGGCCAAAGGTCCATGCTCTTCTACATAATCCTTAAAATCGGCCAACTCCAACTCTACCACGATGCCTGAATTCGCCGTTGACCGTGCCCGCCGCGACGATGACCAGCCATTGGTTACAATCTCCCCGGGCTTCGTCGCACAAGGGGCCACTACCCCTCCTGGGCACATACAAAAGGAATACACCCCACGCCCCTCGACTTGATGCACCACCGAATACGGCGCCGCTGGTAAATACTCTCCCCGCGATTCACACGAATACTGAATCGTGTCGATCAACGCTTGAGGATGCTCCACTCGAACCCCGATGGCCAGTGGTTTGGCCTCAATCGCGATTTTCCGCCGAACCAACAGCTCAAAAATATCTCGGGCCGAATGCCCCGTAGCAAGGATGACGTGTTTAGCAGGGATGTTGCGAGTAGTCCCACCAACCTGCAAAACCTCCAACCCAACCATTCGACGACTTGCCCGTGAACTCTCCAAGGCTTCCGAACCATTCCCAGCCCCCACCTCTTCCAACACCAAATCCACCACCCGATGCCCAAAATGAATCTCTCCACCGTGCGATAATATACACTCCCGCATAGTCGCAATAATCTTAGGCAGCTTATTGGTCCCAATATGAGGATGCGCCTCCACCAAAATCTCCGGCACGGCACCAAATCCTACCAAAAGCTCCAATATCCTTTGCACATCGCCCCGTTTTTTCGACCGGGTGTACAACTTTCCATCCGAATAGGTCCCCGCACCTCCTTCGCCAAAGCAATAATTCGAATCCGGATTCACCACATGATGCACGTTGATGCCCTTTAAATCCTTCACCCGCTCCCGCACGTCTTTTCCCCGCTCCCAAACCACGGGTTTTAGCCCCTGCTCAATCACCTTTAGCGCCGCAAACAATCCGGCCGGCCCCGCTCCAATAATGTGCACCTCCTCGGCCTGCCTCACATCCGGATACTCCGGCAAATACACCGCCTCAGGCTCGGCCAAAGCCCGTTGAACGGCCTCCCACTCGGCCTGCTCACCCTCGCCAAACACCTGAACTTGCAACTGCATCACTGGCGTCCT
>CAKZLH010000314.1 GCA_937125285.1 uncultured Balneolaceae bacterium
TCAAGCAAGGTACCTTGCTTTTCGACCCCTGTAATTTCGAATATGGATTCATTGGAATTGAATACGAAGGTACCCGAAAGTACCTCATCGGCTTCGCTAAGGGGCGAAACAAGTAGCGGAACCAATATCTCCTCGCCCGCTAATGCTGCGGTATCAGACAGGCTCACATTAATGGTCTGCGCCTGTACCTGTCGATACGGCCCCATCGCTGCCCAAAGCCCTACTATAAGTAGACCGAGCAGCTTCCAAGGTGCGTTATTTTTTCTGGTTGAATACATAAATACTCCCTTTTAGATACTTTAGCCCTTACTTAATAAGTAGCATTTTTCGTATCTGAGAGTATTGCTGATTATCGTCCCCTAACACATCTATGCGTAGTAGATAGGTGCCGCTACTAAAGCCAGCGGCATCCCAACGTAGGGTGTATCGACCTGCCTTTTGATTATCATTCACTAAGGTTTGAACCTGTTGCCCCAGCATATTGAATACCTGAACACTCACTTTTGCGTTCACGGGTAATTCGTAGTTGATATTGGTGACTGGGTTAAACGGATTCGGGTAATTCTGATGCAAAGCGAATTGTGCGGGCAGCGTTAGAGCGGCCTCATCGGTGGTGAATTCTTCGTTCACATACTCGGTGATATCCACTTCATTCACCATCGCTTTCTGGAATCGTATACGATCCGAAAGTTGACCATCCTGCTCTGGATTCCATTCATCACTATGGATTAGTCGAATAGCTCCTAAGTCGCCTGCTTGCCCAATGGGTTTGGCGCTGGCCATGGCTATGCGCAAGGTATCTCCCACCTGATGATAGCTCAACTGCATCTGATCTTGGTAGATGGAATTGGCCCATTCGACCCGAGAAACACTACCCGCCGGTACGATGATATCCCACTCCGAACCCATGTAGGAGAAGCCCCCTTTGTGGGAATAGGTGATATCGGTGTATAGATCACTCTGATCATAGGCCAGGTGAAGGATATTTTGCGGTTCAGGTGCAACCAGCTTTCCTTGTCCAGGGAATCCGGAAATAATTCCAACCACGTACTGAAGTACCAATGCAGCATCCATCGAGGAAACCGAACCGTTACCACTTACATCTCCCGCCGCCAAGTTATTTCCTGTGAGGGTTTCTAAGCCAACCACATGAAGCAGAATTTTCGAAGCATCAAAGGAAGATATGGTACCGTTTATGGTTACATCGCCCAAGAGAATGCCATTTCGACCTACCAAATAAGGCCGGTAAAGCACACTTCCGTTCCTAACGTTAATCCGGTCGCCCTGCCCGTTCACATTTTGATCGGACCCATTGTCTACAAAAGGTCCTGAGGGATCGCCCCAATAATTATTTATCGCGGTAATTTGAGTCCCTGCGTCCTGATAGAGACCTTGATCGGAGTTATTATAGAAATTACTTAACTGCACAAGTGGTTGTGCGCTGCTTCTCGCGTATAAACCTGTACCGTTACTGTGGAAATCGGAGTAACGGAAGGTGGGTTTGGCGCTCGAATGAACATACACCCCACTTGAATTAAAGGAGAAAACCGACGAGTCCACCACTGCTTCGGTATCTCGCAACTCCAGACCATTGTCGGCGTATCGAACAATTAAATTAGAGATTCGTGAAGAATCGGTAGGTTGTCCATTTAAGTAAATCCCGCCCCAGTTATTTCTTCCGGGTTGAACCCCTGTCGTGTCGTTGTTGGTATTGCCTGCATAGGTGTCATCCAAGAAGGAGGTAAAGACCACCTTACCGGTTTCGGTACCTTCTACAAGCAGGGTTCCGTCGATATTGAGGCCACTTCGGTTGTATTTGTATTTCACTATGGCACCAGGCATGATAGTGAGTGTATCACCCGCTGGAACTGTGTTTGAAGCATTCCAATAGTCTTCGCTTCTATTGACATACAACTTATTGGAGTAACCACTAGGCACATTACCCCCGAGCACTCCGAACAGAGTCCCCTCTATAGTGATTAAGCTGTCGTAGGTATTGGCTTCTATAACGTTACCTTCATAATAGTTACCCAGTTCATTAACCGTACCTTTTTTAGAAATTTGACCGGTTATACCAAATGGAAATTGATTACCACGAAGGGTGTCATCTACCACAATTGCGCGGGAAGTTATAAAACCAGGCCCTGCATTGTTTTCAAACAAATTCCCTGATATGGTTAATACCGTGTCGGTATCCACTTCTCGCTTAATGTTGAAATACATGCCCGCCTGTCCATTCCCTCGAACCTTATTATTCTGAATGGTTGCCGGACTTGGTGAATCGTGGTTATAAATCCCCTCTGCGCCGTTGTTTTCGATAATGGAGTTGGACACCTCTCGAATAAAGGAACCCTCTCCTCCATCAGCATAGATCCCATAACGACCATTGTCTCGTATCACACTATTGCGAACTGTTAAATCTGTATTATCATCGGCTAGGATACCATCGTAACGTTCCGAATTAATAACCTCAGAATTAGCGATGGTGAACCGTCCGTAATCTAGATAAATACCCGAGTTATACGCATTATGCACCTTTACATTCGAAATAGGGTGGGTAAAGGTCGCATTGTTCATCGACAAATATAAGGCATCCCCTCCGTAGCCTAGCTCCACGTGCTCCAACACCGACTCTTCGGTATTATGGTTGTCTTTATTGCTTAGGCTGAGTGTAAAGTTACTCCAATCGTGTGGCTTCGCCGACACCGTATCATCGAGCGCATCGGTATCCCCACCCGCGCTATCATCCCGCCATGACGTAAAAATGATCGGCTTTTCGGCCGTACCCTTGGCAATGAGGAGTCCATTTTCCACTTTAAAATCATTACATTCGGCCCCATATTGGCAATTGCCAATTTGCTTGTACCCCATTTTTACAATCACTCCTGGCTCTATAACTAAGGTATCATTTGCACCAACCGCCGAATAAGCACCATTATATCCAACATTAGGACTAAACATATACACCCCCGAACTTATCTCCTCCGGAAAGGTCGTGCTTAACTTACCTTTTAACGATTGCCCAAACAACCCAACCACATTATTGAAGGTATTATCTGAAAAAGTATTTCCATCTACCCCGTTTTCGTCGGTGTATCGGTGGCCTATTTTCCCCGTAATACTAATCCCATATTCGTTCCCAATAAAACTATTATCGACAAAGTTAGCCGCTGAGCTCACAATTCCTGAACCCGTATTCCCCTCAAGGGTATTACCGGTAAAAAATACATCGGTGCTGTCCAAGCTATTGTGCCTGTAATACACTCCATGCCCCCCATTATTTCGAATTTGATTACCCAATAGCGTACTGGCAGCCTTTAAATCGCTGTTATAAATCCCCTCTGCGCCGTTGTTTTCGATAATGGAGTTAGACACCTCTCGAATAAAGGAACCGTATCCTCCATCAGCATAAATCCCAAGACGACCATTGCCCCGTATCACACTATTGCGAACTGTTAGATCTGTCCCACGGCTGGCTTGGATACCATCGTAACGTTGCGAATTAATAACCTCAGAATTAGCGATGGTATATCGCCCGTAATCCAGAAAAATACCATTGTTATACGCATTATGCACCTTTACATTCGAAATAGGGTGGGTAAAGGTCGCATTGTTCATCGACAAATATAAGGCAT
>CAKZLH010000315.1 GCA_937125285.1 uncultured Balneolaceae bacterium
TCAATATCTTCAAACCGATGCTTTTGTAAATAGAGCACCGAATCCTTACCCGCGCTATTCTGAGTGAAAATACCTACATCGATATAATCTTTAAGAGGCAGTGATTGAATCGGTCTTCTGAGGTTCTCCTTTTCTAAAATCAAACTATCTCCATCGGCATCGGTATAGATGCGTTTACCCTTTTCATCACTTCGGTATTTCACGGTTTGAAGGGTAAGCTCAACCTCATACAGGCTATCCGAGTTCATCCACCACTCTGCTTTTTCTACCCGATTATCATATAGGGTGATGGTTCGGAAGAGATCATCAATGAGGTAGGTTAATGAATCTGGAGTAACGGCCTCAATTTCATCCACAAATTCCGAAGCAACAGTATAGGGAGCTTCCTGGAAGGCTACTTTCTGAACATAATTTTTAATGGCGCTATTTAATCGCTCCTCACCTAGGTAATCACTTAGAGCATAAAGAACCAAAGAGCCTTTGTTATAGTGTATGTATTGTTGATTTTCATTGTACATCAAAGGTCGTTCTTTGATGCCTTCAAATGCTCTTCCTGTTAAATAGCGGTCCAAGGCGTCTTTTAAGAATATGCGCATTTTATCTTCACCATACCTTTTTTCAAGTACTTTCAATGACACGTATTCGGACATACTCTCCGACATCAGGGTAGCTCCTTTGGCATTAGCCCCAATCACCTGATGAGCCCACCACTGATGCGCCACCTCGTGAGCACTGACACTGAAGGGGTAATCCACTCCACTCTCATCCTCTTCATCAACGGCCGCAATAAAGCCTATAGCCTCTGAATAAGGTATGGTATTGGCAAAAGATTGCGCAAAGCCGCCGCTGGTTCTCGGAAACTCAATAATTCGCACTTGCCGATGTTGATAGGGGCTAAATGCCTCAGTACTATACGCTAGCGCTTCTTTAACCCCATCAATCATACGCGAAACATTAAAATCGTGGCTCGGATGATGATACACTTCTATGCGTACGGTATCTCCATTGGGGCGTAACCAATAATCTTCCTCCACCTCGAATTGTGCGGAAATAAACGAGTAAAAGTTTAAAATAGGACTATCCATTTTGTAGTGGAAGTATCTCCGATCACCTTCAATCCATTCTTTTTCGAGATAACCGGGTGCAATAGCGATTTGATCGACCGATGTACTTACAATCGTTTCGAAATCTATCCAATCGGCATCATACGAAATGTAATTGTTCATCCTAGCAAGTGAATCCATAGCATCAGGCATACGATCGCGAGGGGCTAAGCCAAATTTTTCACGCGACTCATTACCCAGCAATTCACCTGCCGAGTTATATCCAATGCGAGGTAATATTCCATTGTTTAAGAAGGTGCCATTGGCCAGAACAGGAGAGTTGTTTCGCAACCATTCGTTGGCCTTGTTATAGAGGCTGAACTCAAACCCAATCGAATCGCCGGGGGCTAGTGGATTCATGAGTTGGAAGATATCGTAGTTGTAAACCGTGTCTTCCAGGACTCGCTCATAGGGTTTGCTAAAACTAAATTCGGTCATCAAACTCCCATGATCGACATGAATGGAATCGATGAACACATCGGTTTTGTTCACAAGGGTATATCTTCCAGTAACAGCTAAGTTGCGCTGCTTAGGATAGATATCCATTTCGACATAAGAAGCTGTAATTCGAGGTTGAGGAATCCCTTTAAATTTGCCGTAGGTTTTTTCCCATTCGGCTTGCGAGGCTTCTTGTTCTTTGGAAGATTGCCGCTCATATTTAATGTTGTCTACATAATAAATATAAGACCCCAGACTCAGGAAAATCACAAGACTTAGGGTGAAAGCTGCGAGATTTGGAGCGAGCATCCTTTTTTTAGCTTCAGAATAACGTTCTTTCCAAGAAGGGTAAGAGCCCCTTGGGTAGAGCCATAGGGCAAGAATGTAGAGTGCCGTGGCTAATGCCAACCAATAAATTTTATACCCAAAATAGGCCGATAGATAGTGACCATAGCCATTCATATCGGAATAAGGGGTAGGTGGGGCCTGATTAAATTTAAAAATGAGTTGCTCTAAACCAATCTGACTCGAAAAAGACAGTCCAATGGAGACCAGTAATAGTACAAAGAATCCAACGAAGTAATTTTTAAACAGAGTGTGAATAAACAGAGCAAATAATGACCATATAAACAGATGAATAAACTGTACACCAAAAAGTTGGTAGAGGTAGAGGTCGATTTCAAAATGATAATATCCCTGAAAACTTTGAATGCCTATACCCATGGCCATCACTGCGGTCAATAGTATCACTTGCATCAAAGAAAGAGCTAGTAATTTAGACCCCAAAATCATCCAAGTAGGAATAGGGGTGCTATGGAGAAGAGAAGCCATTCCCGTGGTATGATCTCGCTGCAGAACCATTCCGGCATATAAAAAGGTCAAAAGATTGATAAACAACCCGAAAAAGGTGCCAGGCAATTCTAGCATCTGCCAGGTTACGGGTAGGGTTTGTGTGCCGTAAATTTCACTGCCTGTAGTAATGGTTATTAAAGAAAGTAAAAGAGCCATTATAACGATGATAATAAATGGCCATCCAGAAATGATGTAGATCAGGTCTTTGCGCCCCATTACCCAGAGTCGGCGTAAGGTGTCGGAGGCGCGAAAGCTAAGCGCTGCCTTGGGCAGAGAAATTTTGCCTATAACCCCGAAGTTATTCTTGGTCAAACGTTCACCTTTTTTCGACCAAGGCCATTTTATTTGTATGGCCTGTTGATGGAATTGGAACTTGGCAAATACCAGTCCGAAAATACTGGCACCAACCAATGACCATATCATTCGATTTACTATAACCCACTGCTCCCATGGCAAGGGGTTTTCATTTTGTTCATAAACCGTCCAATATTCGGTATAAATAAGATTCGCATTATATCCGAAGGGATCTAATAAGGCCGATAGAATTTTATTGTCTAGATCGGTTAAGAGGGTATCGGCTATACTCTGAACGATAATGAGCCCTAATACCGAAAGAAATCCAACGCTTATACTTCTGGTAAAGGTGACCACGGCAAATACAAATGCTCCCAAGAAAAAGGTATTGGGAATCAAATACATCCAAAACGATTGTACGTAGGAATTAAGTTGGAAAGGAGCAATGAGGTCTGGATTCGTCCCCGGTAAAAAAGTACCTATCATGATGCCCAAAGCTGCCGCTAACAGGATGCCCATGGTGGCGGCGTAGCCCGCAAAAAATTTACCTATTAGATAAGAGCTCTTCGAAAAGGGATACGAAAACAAGACCGAATGCATTTCATGTTTAAAATCCTTGTAAATCGTACCCCCCATAAGCGCTGGAAGTAAGAAAAAGATGAACACATTCATTGAATTGAGCAGGCCATTAATTGCCGAAGGAGAATTTGCTAGAGTGGCTGAATTCACACTAACCGCAATGGCATCGAAGATGCCTGCCGAGCTTGCCATCAAAAACATAGCAAGCAAAAACATAACGGCTAAGTAAATGTAATAGCTCGGTCGCCTAAACCATTGTTTGATCTCGAAAAATAAAATGGTTGAAAAAGAACTCATGCTCAAGCCACCTCATCCGTTATAGATTCTTCGGTTTGATGCTCTTTTAAGGCAACAAAATAGGCATCTTCAAGATTTGGCTGCTTTGGCTCAAAAGTGTGCGCGAGTGAATCAGAACTAAAGACACGCACAAAGAGTGAGTGATCATCTTTAAACCCAGAGGATATGACCCGGTACTCCGATTCGTAGTTTTCAAGTTCTTCTCGCTGGATGGTTTTACCCCAAATACACCCATCGAGTGCTTTAACAGCCTGTTTAGGTGTCTTATGAAGCAGGAGCTTGCCCCCGTTCATAATAGCCATATCGGTGCACAATTCTTTAACATCGTCCACAATATGAGTGGAGAAGATTACAATATTATCGGTCCCAATTTCTCTTAGAACATTTAAAAATCGTTGACGTTCCGCGGGATCTAAACCAGCCGTAGGTTCGTCAACAATGATTAACTTAGGTTTGTTTAACAAGAGTTGAGCAATGCCAAAACGTTGTTTCATTCCACCCGAATAACCGGCCACCTCTTTAAACCGAACATCATACAGATTGGTGAGCTCCAAGGCTGAAGCCACGATGGTATCCCGCTCTTTTTTGTTGCTGATGCCCTTGAGTTCACCTAAATAATGAAGTAAATCGTAGGCATTCATCTTTGGATACACTCCAAAACTTTGGGGTAGATATCCTAAAATCTTTCGAAGT
Source organism: uncultured Balneolaceae bacterium (assembly GCA_937125285.1). GTDB lineage: Bacteria > Bacteroidota > Rhodothermia > Balneolales > Balneolaceae > UBA1275. The sequence continues at coordinate 4,257 of CAKZLH010000315.1, forward strand.
TCAATAGGAGACTCGAAAATATTCAGTTGATCTAAATAGGCCTCACCTGTATCGGCTTCCTGAAGGGTTGCGATGGTTCGCATTAAAGTGGACTTTCCAGCGCCATTGGGTCCTAATAAACCAAACATACCATTACTTATGGTAATGGAAACGTCATCAAGGGCTTTTACCCCATTGGCATAGGTTTTTGATAAGTGGTCAAGTTTTAATTCCATTCGGAGTTTGGTTTAGAAGTACTGGGATTGATGTAGTTATTTGGCGCTGGAGGGTATGAATGTTGCATTAGCAAGGAAACACCTTCAACCCGAGAATAATAAGCAATATAGAGGATACCTGAGACGAAGAAATAATAAGCAAAAAAAAAAGCCTCATCGGATTCAACCGTGATGAGGCCTGGGGTACAATTTAATATGTATCACACAAAATACTTTATAGTTAAAGAGTACTGTTCAGGCGATTTGTTACAGTTTAATTACAAATTGGATAAAAATTTATTGGCTGGGCTGGTAGAAAGGGGGAGTCTTATGTAAAAAAGGACAAATACCCATTATTTCGCACATAATTTTGGTATGGGTTCCATAAATACTTAATTTTTATTCGTCTTGGGTTTGAAGTTGAAAAACAAAAAATTAGTAAGACAAGAATCTACTTAGTCCCCTAATCTGAAGTTGGGTATATGCGCAATTTACTTACAAGAGCTTATTGGCATGTTGTACTTGTCGTGATGGCAATTGCGTGGTTGGGTCCGACGGCTTCGGCTCAAACGATGATATTGAAGCCACCAACCGTTCAGGATACGGATGGTAGCTACGATGTTAAACTTCTTTTGAAGCAGGACAAAGCGTTTCGTTTGGAGTGGACTAATTTTGATGCCTCGGCTCTGAATCTTAGCGGTGCCAATGCAAAATTAGTTATCGGGCGCGCATCCAACACCTATCAAACTTTGGCATTGGATGTAACGGGTACCCGTGGAGATTTTGTGCCGAATGTGGTCGGGTTAAGTGTAGGTCGATATTATGCAAGAATCACCAATTCTACCGCACGAACGGCGGGGGCTATTCAGGAAGATGCGACCAATAATCCAGGAAGCATTCTCTACTCAAATGAGATTCAGATTATCATAGAAGCCGACGAAGCGCCGTCAATTATTGCCCCTCGCGGGAATACGACCAATGCTACACCTACCTTTCAGTGGACGGCGGTATCTGGGGTGCCTTCCTATTGGTTAATTGTTTCCAGTACGCCGTTCGATATTGTAGAGGATGATGAGGGTGGAATTAGTATTGAAGGGGCTACGGTGGTCTGGCAGTATATCACCAAAACCACCACCGCAGATTATGGTGATATCAATAGGGAATCTCCCTTTACGGATGAAGCCCCTCCATTGAATGCCAATCAAGAATACAGTTATACGGTCCTGAATGTCTATGAGGAAAATAATCCGGTGTATACAAGCCCTGTTTTTGGGGGTATTGTTCCCTTTGTGTATGTAGATCCGGATGCGGTTCCTAAGACCACCTTGGTAAGCCCCGCTAATAATGTCGAATATTATGCCGAGGAAACCATCACCTTTCAGTGGACCGATGTCCCCGAAGCCTCAAATTATACGGTGAATTTATTCCAGGTGATGAAACAGCAGGGTATTGACGTAACCGTACCCATTTGGTCAAGTACGACCACTAATACTCTAATCGAATTCCCAGCCCTTCAAACCTTGAAGAGTGGACGTTATCAATGGAATGTAGTATCCAATAACTCGAAAGGGGGTGGTACTACCTCCGGAAGTCGCTTTTTTCAGTACAATGTGGAGACGGGAGAGTTTGATATTAGTGTGGTGAGCGCTGCCGATAACTCCAGCTTATTAGGGGTTGAAGTAACTGCGCGGGCTATTTCTGGAGGGGTTACCCCTTCCCTGCCTTATTTTGTTCAATCCGACGGGTATGCGGATAGCTTGGTGGCGGGAACCTATGAATTTACCGGTGTCAAATCGGGTTTTGAAACGGCCTCAACGACGGCGGTAATTCGCGATCAGCGTACCACTTATTTCCAACTCGAATTAGATCCTTTACCCTCTTCTATTTCAGGGGTTGTAAAAGATGAGACAGGTGCTACGATCGAAGATGTTACGGTACGAACGGTGCGGACCGATGATGGTACTTCCAAAAGTGTAACTACAGGGGTTAACGGAGATTATTCGGTATCCTTAGATCAGGGAAGCTATCGGATAACGGTTTCTAAATCGGGTTACATTAGTCCAGCGGCACGATTGGTTACGGTTGGTCTAAATGAACAAAAGTCACTCTCGGATCCTTTTATTTTAACCAATGATCAGGCTACGGTATCGGGTACCGTTTTTAACGAAGAAGGAGATGCGGTTTCCAGGGCAACGGTGACCATTGACAATGGAAGTCAGAATTATGAGGTTCAAACCAACGGGTCTGGAGCTTATCAATTTACGGTGTCTAGTGGTAATTGGACCTTATCGGTAGAAAAGGTTGGTTTTGTAAAGCCCGAGGACGAAGACATATCACTTTCTACTGGTGACATCCTTCAAAATCAAGATTTTACTCTTACCGGTAACGCAAACCAGGTCACTGGATTTGTGCGAGAGCGGATTACCAATGAAGATGGATCCACTGGCTTGAGCCCATTTGCCAATATAGAAGTTCGGGCTGTGCCTAGTGTTGGTTCGGTTATTTCAACTACCAGTTCGGGGAATGGCCAATATACCCTTTCTCTAAAGAGTGGTTCGTACACGATTGTAGCCGTTAAAGAAAATTATGCTTCCAATCAGGAACGTGAATTAGTGATTGGAATCGCCGTTGGGGAAACCATTTCTGGAATGGATTTTGAGTTGGTCCCCAATGCAAGCTCGGTTTCGGGAACGGTTCTTTTACCAAGTGGTAATGGGGTTTCTAGTGCAACTGTAACCATACCGAGCGTGGGTACCACTCAGACCAACAGCAGTGGTTATTACTCGATGAGTGTACCACAGGGAAGTCATACCATATCTGTTTCTAAAACTGGCTTGGTATCTCCCTCTCCTAAAAGTGTAAGTATATCAGCCGGTCAGGATCTTACAGGTATCAACTTTGAGATGACCCCCAATGCCGGATCTATTTCGGGAAAGGTAAGTTCAAGTGGTTTGGCCTTAACCAATACTCAGCTAACGGCTAGAAATACGAGCACTGGGCAAAAAGTGGCCCTGACCAATGCAACCGATGGTACCTATACTTTTAATGTGCAGTCGGGCACCTGGGTAGTTTCAGCCCGAAAAAGCGGCTTTTTATCCGATTCAACAAGTGCTATCACGCTGGGCCCTGGTCAGTCGGTAATCAATCAGAATTTTTCACTGGTTGAAAACACCTTTACCCTACGAGGGACCATAACCGATGGAACCAAAGCCCTGCGAAGTGCCACTGTTTCCGTAACGGCCGATGATTTTGATCAAACAACGCAGACTCAGATTAACGGTACCTATGCCTTCAGTATTCCTGCAGGTTCAAATTATAGTATTCTGGTTGAAAAGGATGGGTATAAAAGCGCAACCGGAAGCTCTGGAGTACAATCAGCAGGTACCACTAGCGTTAAGGATTTTGCCTTGAGTTCCAATCCATCGTCCGTTGCAGGAGCGGTTTCAATTTCTGGTGGTGGTGTCTTGGCAGGTGCCAAAGTCTATGCGTTAAATGGAGCCGGCGCGAAGGTAGATTCAACGGTTACCAAAACCGATGGTAGCTATATATTGGGATTAAATCCGAATAGCTATACCCTGCGCGTTCAAAAACCCGGTTACACCTCGGATCAAAAATCAACTAGCCTGAGCATCGGTCAGAATCTGACAGGGGTTAATTTTACCGTGAATGAAAATTTTGTTTTTATCTCTGGTAAAGTAACGGATGCATCTGGCGTGGCCTTGGATCAGGTATTGGTGAATGCAACCCGTGCAAAGGGCGGTGGTGCAACGGCAGTAACAGATGCGGAAGGTGCCTATGCGTTTAATGATTTGATTGGGGGATCGTATACCATCAACTATTCGAAATCGGGTTATGTGACCAAAGAAATAGCTCAGACGGCCTCAGACGGTGCAACGGTTAGTTTAAATCAGCAGCTTGTGCAGAAAAATGGGACCATTTCCGGAACGGTTACCGATGACTTTGCACAGATTTTAACCGAAGCTACGGTGACCGCCACCCATGAAAGTGGCACCGTATACACAGCCATTTCAGATGGTAGCGGCGCTTATCAATTAACAGCTCTAGAATTAGGCGAATACGAACTAAATGCTACCAAAACTCGATACAATTCACCCGCTGCTATCAGCATCTCGATAACCGAGGAGCAAAGCGAACAAGCAGGGGTTACCATATCAGATTTGGTGCTGAATAATGCAGGTATCACGGGTAGTGTGGTTCAAACGGGTACTACCACAACCATTAAAGATGCCGAAATTAGTATTTCAGGGGAAAATGGCTCTGGTTTTACGCTATCCGATGCTAGCGGTAATTATACTATTTCTGAAATGAGTGCCGGTCGGTATTTTCTCATCGTGTCAAAAGATGGTTTTAGGAGTGATTCGAGTTTTGTAAATCTTACAGCCGGAAATACGATTACAACTCCCCTTAAACTCTCCCCAAATATTGGGACTCTGTCTGGTCAGGTGACCGATCGAAGCGGGAACTCATTAGGTTTTAGTGTAACGGTAATTGCTTCTAATCAAGACAATAACTACAGCGTAAAAACAGATGCGAGTGGTAATTTTCAGTTCAATGAAATTGAAAACGGAAGTTCCTACACCTTAGTCACGGACATCTATAGGGATGGATATGAAAATGGAGAGCTAGATGCCACTATTCCAGTAGGGCAGGCGTCAACAGAGCTGGATGATAATTTAGAGGTAACCGTTACGAAGGCTTCTATTTCGGGCACGGTTGGTGTGGCAGGCGCTTCTGTACGCTTAATAGATCGTTCAAACGATGAAATTATTGATATTGTGGAATCGGATCCTTCGGGGAACTATCGATTTAGTTTCTTGGGGGCTGGAAATTACCGCGTAGCCCCGCAACTGCTTGGCTATGAGTTTAGTCCATCTTTTCGCAATATTACTGTTGAAAATACCACAGAAGCGGCTGCAAATTTCACGGCGCAGTCTAATATAGCTACTTTGGATGTGAAGGTGCTCTATGAGGGTGCTCCTGCCTCAAATGCTGAGGCGACCATTATCTCCAGCGATACCACCATCGTCTTAACAAGCAAGTCAGATGTAAATGGTATTGCAAGATTTGCACGAATTAAAGCAACAAGTTATACGGTTCGAGTGGTGAAAACCGATTTCACCGCTAACCCTACAGAGCTTGTTCAGGCCTTATCGATTGGTGATTCAACCACCGTTACTTTCGAGCTTATTTCCAATAATGCAAGCTTTAGTGGGCGTGTTATAGACAAAAACTCAAAAGCCATTTCGGGGGTAAAAGTGGAAGCCACTCTTGCGAGTACGGGGCAGAGTTTTGAGGAACTAACCAATGGATCCGGAGCTTTTAGTTTTGATGGAGTGGCAGCTGGTGCCTATACCTTGGTGGCGAGTAGAGAAGGTTTCACCCAAGATACCCTAGCTATTGAAGTTGGTGAGGGCGCGTCATTATCGGGACAAAATCTAAGTCTTCAGCCCCGCTATGTGGATGTAGTTGGCCGAGTACTATTGCGTTCGGAAGGCTTTGCAGGTGCTTCTGTACGTGCTCAATCATCCACTACCTTACAAACGATCTCGGATGAGAATGGTAATTATCGTTTTGCTACGCTACCCATCTCCATTGCGGAAGGTGATTCGACTCAATATCAATTTACCATTAGCTCTGGTGTATTTACCAAGACCTACACTCAAGTAATAAAAGCCGAGCAAGTTACTCAACGGATTACTCTCCCAGATACCTATCTACCTAGTGGTCAAATTACCATTCGGATCAATGATGGGGAACAACCTATCCCTGGTACCGAGTTAGTGTTTGGTATTTCGGGTGGGCAGTCTCAGAAAATCGTTACGGGTACGGATGGACTCTATGCCTCTTCAGCCAATTTAAAACAAGGTCAATACACTCTAAGTATTGCAAAAGAGGGGTATTTGTTTCCAGAAAATACCATCCGAATCGATCTGGAATCCGATACCACGGTGGTTGATAGCACCTTTTATCTGCCCTATGTTCAGCTGCCGGTAACCGAGATTTTAGCTGATCAATTAACACCCGTATCGGTACTTAGCGCAAGTAGTCTGTCACTGGATGAAACCAC
>CAKZLH010000316.1 GCA_937125285.1 uncultured Balneolaceae bacterium
TTCACAAAGGACGATCGTTTCAATTTTCAAATAAGCAGAGGTTATAGTTTTGGTTACCAAGAATGGTCATACAGTTTAACAAGCAGTTACCAATGGGATCCAGAACAAACTCGTAACCACTTTTGGTTTGGAATGGGTTCTGAAACAGAATCTCGATTGGCTCGAACATTTTACCCTAGCATCTTCTTATCTATTCCTGTGCTTCTAGGGTTTGACGATTATAATGACTATTACCGATTAGATTACACTCGGTTCGGATTACAAGGTAGATTTGACCAACGTTTTGTTGGTCGAAGATTAAATTATAATCTTTACTATTCAAGAGAAGAGCATAACTCCATTGATTTTAAAACAAGCTACGATCTAAGAGGATTAAATAATGTAGCCCGCATAAATCCAGCGGTAGAAGAAGGTACGTATAGTTCGGTAATTATGGAGCTAGAAGGGGGTAGTGGTAAAGAAGCTTTAGGAGTCATTGAGGCAGATAATGTTTTTTTACGAGTTGAAACTGCTCATTCTGCCTTAGGGAGTGATCGTGATTTTACACGGTTTGAAATGGAAATTTTTCAACGATTTGAAACCTTTTATCAACGTCGCCTAATACCCAATGTCTTGGATTTGAGATTCCATGCGGGCAGCTATTTAGGCGATTTGCCTGTTCAGAAAAATGGGGTATTAGATGCTGCATTGGGGGTTTATAGTCCATTTGGAGTGTTTAAAACCAAAACATTTACTCCCTACGAAGGTGCCAGTTACGCCTCCATTTACGCCGAACATAATTTTCGCTCAATTCCACTCGAAGCCATGGGTTGGAGAACGGCGGGTAAAAAAGGACTCAGTCTAATTGTTTTTGGTGGAGCAGGTAAAACTTGGGATTCTCAAGACCAGACGCTCTTCATACAACAGGTTCCTGGTAGTTTACTAAAAGGAACCAATGGGGTGCATACAGAAGTAGGTTTCTCTTTGAGTAATCTATTTAGTCTATTCAGAATTGATTTTGCATATCGATTAGATGAACCCGGGTTCTATCCGGGTATTTCTCTATCCCGTCTATTCTAATAGGGATAAAAAAAAAGGCCTGTGAATTCACAGGCCTTTAATCTTTTATAGGGTCCAGAATTATTACATATCTGGATTGTACTTAAGCGTACTTACTGGGTGAGATTCGGCTCTACGGTTTTTCTCACATCCATTTGTGCCACTCTCTTTTTCCATTTCACTACACTCTACTGGAGCTTTACCAAGACCACGAGATTCGATACGGTCTTCAGAAATACCATTCTGAGTATAGAAGTCTACAACTGCAGCAGCTCTACGTAAACTCAAGCGTAAATTGTATTGATCTCCACCCACATGATCCGTGTAAGCATCAACACGAACGTTGAAGGCTGGTGCATTCATCAACATTTGAACGTTTTCTGCTAATGCTTGAGCAGAAGCGTCGGTAACTGTTGAACGGTCAAAATCAAAGGTAATGGTTGTTAATTCATTTTCAGCGATGTATGCTGGATCAGAACCATCATTTGGATTGGTACCCATGTCTACTTCCTGCGCATCGTTGAATCGATCGCCATCGGTATCAGCATTGGTTGGGTTGGTGTTATGAACATTAATTTCGTCTACATCCGAGAGTCCCTCGCCATCAGCATCACCATTGGCATCGTTGGGGTCGGTGTTGTAGGTCATAACTTCATCATAGTCACTTAGACCGTCACCATCGGTATCTACATTATTAGGATCGGTATTATAAGTGTTTACTTCGTCACCATCGTTAAGACCATCGCCATCGGTATCTGCGTTGTTTGGATCGGTGTTTGTTTCATTGACTTCAACCCCATCACTTAGGCCATCGCCATCGGTATCAGCATTGTTGGGATCTAAACCAAGCTCAAGTTCTTGAGCATCAGTAAGTCCGTCACCATCTGTGTCGACAGGAACGGGAGGTACTACTTCTTTGGGTCCACAGCCGTATTGGCTAAGAACACCAACAGATAAAAATAGTGTGAGTACGAGTAAATTTATTCTTCGTTTCATATTGTTTGTACTCCTATACAGAAGTTTTATTAGTGATTAAAGACAGTTGTGCAATTTGTTAGAAAATAGTGAACCTTTGGGGTCTATCAAACAAAAAATATAAATGAACTATGATTAATTTGCCATTCCTCTTATATTTGTAATCCTTTTTTGGGGCTATAGCTCAGCTGGCTAGAGCGTCGCGCTGGCAGCGCGAAGGTCTGGGGTTCGAATCCCCATAGCTCCACAAAGCTCTCTAGATAGCTAGAGAGCTTTTTTTTTGGATATTATTTTAAGTGCTCAAGCTTTTGATTTATATTTGTTTGTATAACCTTAAGATATCATATTACGTATTCGTAATTAATAAGAGGTCCTTATGAACATATTTAAAAAGCCGGCAAAACAGTTACGGTTTTATTTGGTTTTGAGTTTGATGAGTATGGCTACTATGTACGCCCATGCTCAGTCGGATAAAGTGAGTCTAGAATTTTCATTATCACCCATTCTAGAGCAGGCACAGGTCTTGGGATTGTCGAGTTTAGGAGTCGATACAGAAGGCAGTGGTCCTGTAATTATATCAGGTTCTTTAGTTAATAATACAACTGAGCCATTAGAAAACCTTTACTTTGAATTTGATATTGAAGCGGCTTCCTATGGGGTATTAGCAAGAATACGTCAACAAGCGGCTTATCCATTTTCGTTGGCACCAGGTCAGGTGGTTTTTGCAACCAATAATGACATTAAAAATGAAGAGATACCCGGCATCTCGGATAAAATGAAATTTGATGGTGGACTAACGACTACGGGTGAAAATTTTATTGAAGATATCTCTGGAACTACCTTGCCGAATGATCAATACACGTTTTCAGTAAGAATTTATCAGGTTGAAGCGGATGGTAGACGTGTACTACTAGCCAGTGATATGATTCAATTGGGGGGTAACGCTTCAGAAGGTGGAGTTGTAGATGAGTTGACCATTTTGTTAAGAACTCCAGGAGATCTAGTAGGTGCTGAAGCGGCTATTACTAATCCTATACCTCAATTAAGCTGGGAGGGGGATGCATCACTTAATTATCGAGTATTGGTTGTGGCAAGAGGTGGTTCAGATAGTCCAGAATCTTTACTAGAAAGTGCAAAAAGCTCAGAGCCTACCAATGATGGGGGATCATTACTTCAGTTTGAGTATTTAGATTTAAATGTAGTTGGGAATTCGCTCCAATATCCATCAACTGGAGTACAGGCCTTGGTTCCGGGGCAAACCTATTACTGGCAAGTAGTGACTTCTATTAGTTCTGCTTTGGGTGCAAATGAGGTTGTATCTGAGATTTGGGAGTTCACTTTGGTGGACCCAGGAAGTGAAGCGAATGTGGTAGAGGTTGATCAAGAGACCGTAAACGCACTTATTCAACTTATTGGGCAAGACACCTATAATTTGCTTGCAGAATCAGGATATAGTTTTGAGAATATTGAAATAGATGGGCAGGTATTCAGCGGTATCGTTGGGGTTCAAAAAATTCTGGAACTCATAGAAAAGTTTCAGAATGGCGATGTAGTTATCGAAGGAAATTAATCACTCAATATGAAGTTCATGAAATCTACCATACTTATAGCCATCTTAGCTACTTTTATGTTAGCCCCAGGAGAGGCGCCTGAAAAGGCTACAGAAAAATCCCAGACTGAATATCAGTCTAGTGAAGTTTTTACTATTAAATCTCTTCTTAACTCAGATCAAAGAGATGCTCAAGTTCGTCCCTTAGCCATTGTTCGAAGATTTAAGCCACAAGTGGATCTGCTTTCAAAAGACAGAGGATCCTATGTGTTGGATTTACGAGAAAATGTAGGTGAACCACTTTTTGATGGCGACACCTTAGCTACAGGGCAAACGGGCTATGCCTTAGTGATTTTTACTTCTGATAATAGTGTTGCTAAAGTTAAACCCGAATCTATGCTCATTGTTCGAGGTCAGAGCTTAGCAAATTCAAGACTCTCTAACCGTAGAATAGATTTGGAGCAGGGTGAAATCAGATTAGAAGTAGAACCCATTGGCTCGGGAAGTTTTGATGTTCAAACCTCACGTTCACTCGCTTCTGTAAAAGGAACGGTTTTTGGTAATAATGCAGATGGCTTTATTTGGGTGGAAGAAGGACAAGTAAATGTAACTGCTCTAAATTCGGGTCAAACTGTATCATTGTTCGAAAAGATGTACGCTGAGGTCGATGAGCAAGGTAGTTCGGTTGAGTCAGGAACCCTATCCGACGAACAACTTGGAGATTTGGGTGAAGGATATGAAGATTTAGATGAAGATTTAATCGAACGAACGGTAATTGTTCGATTCCGAGATGCTAATGGGCAGGTTCGTGAGATCAACCTTACCATTTTTGAAAAATCGGATCAGTAAATCTTAAGGGGCATTCAAAATTAGCATGGTTCACCATTAATGGGTGATAATTATATGTCTATAAGGAACGTACATTATTGGGTTTTAATTGGGGTGGTTCTTTCACTAGGAGTACGTTCAGGTAATGCCTTTGCACAAAATCTGTATAGCAGTGAGCGTACAGATGAAATAGGCTTAGAGTCCACTTTTGGACTAAATAGTTCACCTCTATGGGTTGATCATCAACCCCCCGTTTTTTTAGACCAATCGCAAGAAGCAAGCTTTCAGTTTCAGATGCTAGGCTTAAAAGCTTCCGATGTGGTAGATGCTGACCTGTATTTTAAGACGGATGGGATGATTGGTTTCGCTCAAACCCCTTTAGGTGTACGAGATGGATTACTTACCGCGTTTTTAGAGTCGACTAAACTTGATGGTACGGAACTGGAATACTTCATTCAGGTTGAAACCGTACAAAATTCACAAGCTATTCGATACCCTGCAGCAGGCCTGGGTTCTTC
>CAKZLH010000317.1 GCA_937125285.1 uncultured Balneolaceae bacterium
TCTTCGACATCCTGCTCAAAGAAGGAGTCTTCAGTAGTTTCAAATGGAGAATCCTGAGTAGCTTCAAAGGGTGAATCTTCCTCGGTTAGGGTATCATCATCAAACAATGAGTCTGACTCGAAAAGGGATTCCGTGTCAGATTCATCAAATGTAGTGTTATCTGTCTCCAAACTTTTTTCTGCGTCTGAAGTCTCTCCGAATAAGGAAGCAAAATCATCCTGTTCAGTATCACTGGTAGTCGATCCCTCATACTCGCTTTTATTATTTTGCATAAACATGGAGGCGAGTGAATCGGGATGAAGTTCCTCCTCATCTTCCTCCTCTTCGGGTGCTATAAATAGTGTTGACTCTTCTACTTCCTCTGCATTGAATAGTGATGACTCATCATTCTCGTCATTCTCCTCAACCTCATCTTGTACTTCTTCTGTTTCGAGGAAGGGACGATTGAAGAGACTATCTTCGTCATCCACTGATTCAATTTCTGGTGTAGCTTCTACTTCGGGAAGTATTTCCGGCTGCTCATCGACTAAAGGCTCAGAATTAATCTCAGGTTCAGGTATAGGTTCCGGCTCCACTTCAACCAGAGTCTTCTTCTTAATTAGGTCGATGACTTCGTTGACTCGAAGATCGCCCTCACCTCTTAATTTTATAGCCCATTCATTTTTCGAACGATCATCAAAGTAATCAGCCAAAAGGCTCTTAGGTAATTCAACACTCATACAGAGTTGATATAGGGTTTCCAGTTCTTGTTCCCATCTCCCCCAATCATAGCTTTCGGTCAATTTTGAGAGTAACTGTTGAATGATTTGCGATGCTCTTACCTTCGAAAGCACATGAAGTTCTTTTCGTTCGAGGTATCGAGGCAACAGGCGTTTTAATTCTGGGAAAAACAACAGCTCTTCACATCTTTTTTCTAATTCATGTGCCTCTAACTCAACTTTATCACCGTACAAAAAATCCACCAATTGCTCATTGGGTTGAACAAGTATAGGTATCCAAGTCTGTACAAATTCCTGTCCGATTTCAACCAGTTCCTCCCTTGGCACCTCTATGGTCTCCATCGCAGTGGTGATAAATGATTCCCATTTTGTGCGTACGGAATGATCATCCCACTGTACCCAATGTGCATTTGAAGCGTTTAATTGAGAGCGAAACCTGTGCTGAACCTGATTCCAAATGAAGTCTCGTAAGTAGACGGGTAAGAGTTCGAAATGCTTAAACTGACGCTCATCAACCGATATGGGAAGAGACTTCCACTCCTCTGATAGTAGTTGGGCTACTTGATTTGAAATATTTGTCATCACGTTTGCGTGGGATTTTTGGTATACTTCAAAAATAACGTCTCTTTAGTGGTGAAACAACTTAGGCTTTATGATTACGCTTAACGCGACCAATCTTCGAAAACAATATACTCATCGCAGACTTTTTTCCGAACTCAGCTTTGAGCATCGTGAAGGAACTCTGGGCATTGCGGGTTCTAACGGCAGTGGAAAATCTACCCTCCTACGATGCTTGGCATTCTTACAGGGAATTGATGGTGGAACCATTCAATGGACCGATAATCATGAAGTCATTGAGCGACCAGCACTACGAGCACAAATGGGCTTTGTAGCTCCTAATATTCAGCTGTATGACGAGCTTAGTGTTCTTGAAAATCTAGAGTTTATTGAAGAGTTGAACACACGTGATTCCAATAGAAATGTGAGTACTTCAGATTGGCTAATGAGATGTCAGGTAGCCGATTTAAAAGACTATCCCTATCAACGCCTGTCGACTGGACAACAGCAGAGAGTAAAATTAGCTATTGCTTTGTCGCGAAATCCTAGCGTACTTTTTCTGGATGAACCAGGAGCCAATTTAGATGGACCAGGAAAGCAGCTAATTAGGGAAGTCATGGATGAGCTTAAACAGCAGCAAACCCTGTTATTACTGGCCACCAATGACCCTAAAGAGTTGGACCTTTGTGATCATATCATCGATCTAAGTGCCTCCTGATTCTTAACCAATTGTTACCTATTTAACCCCAAATTATTTTCATTGTGATTTCTGATTACGATTACCGCCTTGCCGACCTCATTTTAAACCATAGCACAGAAGTGCAAAAAAACGACCAAGTCATGGTTCAACTTATCGGGTTGAATGGCATCGATCTGCTGCGAGCATTGGTTGAAGGCATCCGTAAGCGTGGTGCCCATCCTTTTGTTCAAATAGAAGACACCGAAGTGCAACGTACCTTAGTCGAACATGGGGATGAACACTTTTGGAAAAATCAGGCATCCGTAGATCAGCTACCCTTGATGAAACAAATGGATGTATTTATAGGTATTCGTGCTTCCGAAAATATTTATGAACAATCCAAGGCCAGTAAAGATGCGAATAAGGCATATTCTGAACATTTTTTAAAGCCTGTTCACTTTGACGAACGAGTAAATAATACTCGCTGGTGCATTATGCGATACCCCTCCCCCGCTTTTGCCATGAATGCAAAACTACCTACACGGGACTTTACGAAATTTTATTACGAAGCCTGCCTTGTAGACTATGGTCAACTTCAAGAGGCTATGAAACCCCTTGAAACCCGACTGCGAGCAGCCGATCAGGTACGCTTGGTAGGAGAAGGAACCGATATTAGTTTATCGGTTAAAGGTCAAAATTGGGTACCTTGCTTTGGTCGACACAATATTCCTGACGGGGAAATATTCAGTTCTCCTATTATCGATTCCGTTCAAGGTGTCATACGCTATGCCCCTAGCGTCTATCAAGGAAAACCCTTTGAATTCGTTTCTCTTAAAGTAAAAGATGGCGTCGTAGTCGACTTTGATTCTTCAAATAACGACGCACTTCGAGATATTTTGGACACCGATAAAGGAGCTCGCCGATTCGGAGAGTTTAGCTTTGGAACCAATCCGATTATTGCGAGTCCTATGTACGATATTTTATTCGATGAAAAGATTTATGGCTCTAATCACCTCACCCTAGGTAAAGACTACGAAATAGCTCCAAACGGAAATTCCAGTAACATCCACTGGGATTTGGTATGTATAGGAGCCGATGTCTATCTCGATGGAGAACTGATTCGAAAAGGTCGCCACTACATAACCGACGATTTAAAAGGGCTCAATCCTAGTTAGAGCAGAATCTTTTAGCGAGAGCAGAATCTACTACTTACCTATTGTTTTCGGAGGCGAAGTTAATCTACGTCAAACGAGATGCCCTGCGCCAATGGCAACGCTTCTCCCCAATTAATCGTATTGGTTTGTCGCCTCATGTATGCTTTCCATGCATCGCTGCCCGACTCTCTACCACCACCGGTTTCTTTTTCCCCTCCGAAAGCGCCCCCTATTTCGGCACCACTGGTACCTATATTGATGTTGGCAATACCACAATCAGATCCAGTAGCACTTAAAAATCGTTCGGCTTCTCGAAGATTCAGTGTAAACATCGCGGAACTTAAACCTTGCTTAACCCCATTATGAAGTTCAATTGCTTCTTCCTGTGTACTATATTTAATAAGGTATAAAATAGGCGCAAACGTCTCCTCTTGGACAATTTCATAATGATTTTGAGCCTCCACAATGGCCGGTTTTACGTAGTGCCCCTCACCTTCAAGTACCTGCCCACCACAGATGATGGTTCCCCCTTCGGATTGAACCTTTTCCAATGCGGCCTGCATAGCATTCACGGCATCTTGATCTATCATCGGACCAACTAAGGTACCTGGCTCTAGTGGGTCGCCAATGGTGATTTTCTCATAAATACTCACCAAACGGTCTTTTACTTGATCATATACCTTCTCATGAATGATTAATCGTCGAGTACTAGTACATCGCTGACCACAGGTACCCACCGCTCCAAATACAGTCGCTCGTATAGCCATTTCAAGATCGGCCTGATCTGAAATAATAATGGCATTATTGCCTCCTAATTCCAGTATACTCTTGCCAAGGCGACCTCCCACAACTTTGGCGACTTCCTTACCCATCCGAATTGAACCGGTTGCAGAGATTAAAGGTACTCGCGAATCTTGAGTCATCCACTCACCAACTTCTCGATCGCCAGTCACCAAATTAAAAATCCCTTCAGGAAGTTTGTTTTCTTTGAGCACTTTAGCCACAATCTTTTGGATAGCCACACCACAAAGTGGGGTCTTCTCCGAACCTTTCCAAATCATCACATTCCCACAAACCGCCGCGATCATTGCATTCCAACTCCAAACGGCTACTGGGAAATTAAATGCCGAAATTATGCCCACGATTCCCAACGGATGCCACTGTTCGTACATACGATGCTCGGGTCGCTCACTATGCATGGTGAGCCCATAGAGCTGTCGACTTAACCCCGTCGCAAAATCGCAAATATCAATCATCTCTTGTACTTCACCAAGGCCTTCTTGATGAATTTTACCCATCTCATAGGTAACTAATTTGCCAAGAGGCTCCTTAAATTCGCGCAGTTTATCACCAATTTGTCGAACAATCTCCCCTCTTTGCGGAGCTGGCATAGTTCTCCAGACCTGATGCGCATTCTGTGCTGTTTGCACCACCTGCTCATACTGCTCTTTTGTGGTAACCGTTACGTTGGATATTTTTTTTCCATCTACTGGAGTAAAGCTGCTGATGAGCTCTTTACTTTCCATATGTTTGGTACCCGTGCTCGTGCCTGCGTTTACCCCTTCAATACCTAATTTGCGTAAAAAATCCATAGTTATATCTCATGCTTAGTGTGTATTGAAAGATAAGGACTTAGTGGTTAAATGACAGTGATTTTACCCGCTAGAAGGATTTATTTCTGATAAGAGTCTAGAAAGCTTTAGATTTGACCCATGAGAACAGTGAGCCAGCGACAATTAGGAATACTTAGAAAACTGAAACGGAAAAAATACCGTGAACAGTTGGGATTATTCATTGCCGAGGGTTGGCATACCCTAGAGCAAATAGCCGAAAATAAAGTCCTACCCATTCAGGAAGTGTATCTTACTAATGATCACATCGACAGCGCTGAGTGGCAAAAGCTTCAGAGGCTCGGAATACCAGAAGATCGATGTTTTGTTCTCTCAAACAGCGATGCTGCCGAAGTATCTGATACGGAGCAATCTTCTGGGTGGCTTGCAACTATACAAATTCCTAAGCCTACTGAACTAAACTCACTGATTCATGCCGGAGTCGCAGCTAAAGGAGATGAACCAGAAGGTTCAACCCGAAAAATATTCATTGCCCTAGATGAAATCCAGGATCCCGGGAATCTGGGAACCATTCTGCGAACAGCCGTTTGGATGGGGGTAGAAGGAGTGATTTTTGGCAAGGGATGCGTGGACGCCTGGAACCCGAAAGTGGTGCGTAGTACGGTTGGGGCTTCGGGAATGATTCCCTATGTATCAGGTGAGTTAGCGGAGCTTTTGCCCAATTTTGAGTCAAAGGGTTGGAACATTGGCATACTGGAAGGATCGGATCGGGCAGAGCCACTCTCCAAACCACTGGAAAAGGGGGCATTTATTTGGGTAGTAGGGAACGAATCACGGGGTATTTCTGAAGAAGTAAGAGCGTTAGGCTATAAAGAATATCGCATCGAATCGACGGGAAAAGGGGTTGAAAGCCTGAATGCAGCCATGGCCCTAGGTATTGCACTTTACCGGACGGTTAACTTTTCGTAACACGTTGCATCTGGTTTTACCATTGCATTTATTACGGGAGAAGTACATCTACATAGAGAAGCTTAAAGCTTTCTCAAAGATCTCATCTACATCTTATTACACTTATGCCAAAGAAGAAAACGAAGAAGATATTCGTGCTCGATACCTCGGTTTTGTTGTACGATTTTGAGGCGGTTAAAAATTTCCAAGACAATGATGTCGCCATCCCTATAACGGTACTTGAAGAGTTGGACAGTTTTAAGAAAGGGAACTCTGTCACGAATTTACATGCGCGAGAATTTATTCGGTATTTAGACAGTATTTCCGATGCGAATATGCTCCAAGAATGGATACCGATTGATGGGCGCAAGAGTGGGCGTCTCAAAGTGATTAGCAATGGAGGCGATCATGTAGATGCCAATAAAGTTTTTGGGTCCAAAAAGAATGATCACGACATCTTGAATGCTGCGCTTAGACTGCGCGCCGATAATCCCGAGATTCGTGTGATATTGGTATCCAAGGATATTAACCTACGCCTGAAGGCTCGAGCATTGAACTTAGAGGCCGAGGATTACGAAACCGTACAGGTTAAAAATATCGACCAACTCTATAAAGGAAAAACCGAGCTTATACTGGAAGATCCCTCGGTAATTGCTAAGCTATACGAACAAGGACACTTGGATCCTGAAGACCTTATGGAGGATACACCCCCTTTAAATCACTTCTATATCCTCAAAAGCCATGGCTCGTCGGCTCTAGGTTGGTACAACCCCAACAGTCGGTTGATTGAAAATATTGAGATGAAGAATATTTTTGGTATTCATCCTCGCAATGCGGAACAACATTTCGCCATGCATGCCTTGATGAATCCTAATGTACTGCTTACCACCATCACAGGTTCGGCAGGTACAGGGAAAACTCTATTGGCCTTGGCTTCGGCACTCGAGCAAAGAAGCCAGTTCAAGCAAATATATCTCGCACGCCCTATTATTCCTCTGAGTAACCGAGACATCGGTTTTTTACCCGGGGATGCGAATGCCAAAATTGATCCTTATATGCAACCGCTGTGGGATAATCTTAGCTTTATCAAAAATCAGTTTAAGGAAAACAGTAAGCAATACAAGAAGATTGATGAGATGATTCAAACCGATAAGCTCCGTATTGTTCCGTTGGCCTATATTCGAGGACGCAGCTTGTCGAATGTGATTTTTATTGTGGATGAAGCTCAAAATCTTACCCCACACGAGATTAAAACCATTATCACTCGTGCCGGAGAAAAAACTAAAATTGTGTTCACGGGCGATATCTTTCAAATCGATACCCCATACCTAGACGCACAAAGTAACGGACTCTCTTACCTGGTCGATCGTATGCATGCATCACCGCTGTATG
Organism: uncultured Balneolaceae bacterium; assembly: GCA_937125285.1. Classification (GTDB taxonomy): domain Bacteria; phylum Bacteroidota; class Rhodothermia; order Balneolales; family Balneolaceae; genus UBA1275. Next base: position 7,022 of record CAKZLH010000317.1, read on the forward strand.
CACATATCAACTTAGAAAAAGGTGAGCGTTCGGAATTAGCCAACATAGCCAGTAAACTGTTGTAGTTACCGGCTATGGCTAAGGCTTAGTTACTCCAGTTATTGTCCGACAAGAACAACTCGCCATGTTCTGGGGATAACCGCTCGGTTAAGTAGCGCATGCGAATTTTGTTGTAGTGCGCCCCATGAGCTCCACGAATACCATGTCGATTGTCGGGATAGAACATCACATCAAATATTTTGTCCTCTCTAATGAGCGCATCGATTAACATGATGCTATTCTGAGGATGCACATTGTTGTCGGTTGATCCATGCACAATTAGCAAATCTCCTTTGAGTTCACTCGCATAGGTCATGGCAGAACCCACGTCATAGCCCTCCTTATTGGCCTGAGGAGTATTCATATAACGCTCGGTGTAAATGGTGTCGTAGCTTCTCCAATCGGTTACTGGAGCACCCGAAACTCCCACATGAAAGATATTCGGATAGCGTAGCATAAGCATTGCCGTTGCATAACCTCCATAGGAGTGGCCGTATACCCCGACTCGTGAACCGTCGGCATAGGAACGCTCGGCAATATGAGAAACAAAAGCCGCGTAATCATCAATTTCTAAGGTGCCTAATTTACCATAATGTAGAGTAGCAAAGTTTTTACCTCTATTGCCCGATCCACGATAATTGGCTCTAATTACGATGTATCCTAATTGAGCTAGTCTCTGATAACCATCGTTGGTTTTGTAGCCATTGGTTACATCCTGATAGGCAGGTCCACCGTAGAGGGGTAACAGTATTGGATAGTTTTTTGAAGGGTCAAAGTCTGCGGGTTTGTATACCAAGCCTACCAGATCCGTAACGCCGTCAGCAGCTTTGAAAATAACTTTTTCAGGTGCTGCTAGACCCTGAGCTTCTACCGCGCTTACGTCCATGGTTTGAAGACTACGCACTAGTGATCCATCGGCTTTATGTAAACTCGCCGCATATGGGCGACTAAACGAAGAGGAACGAGAAACATAGTAGGTAGCGGCCTCATTCATAGAAATCATATAACGGCCGTCCGATTCAGAAAGGGTTTGAACATTTGCATCAAAATCGACGACATGAAAATACTCATCCAGTCCCATATCATGATAGGCAGTGAAATAGACCTTCTGGTTTTTCTCGTCAACACCCACAATAGATCCTAATGGGTTTTCTCCATCGGTTAACTGACGCACCAAATTCCCATTGAAATTATACAGATATAACTGATTGTATCCCGTTTGCTCTGACGTCCATAGAAAGTGCTCACCATCGGCTAACTGAATAAAATTATCGTGCAAATTGATGTAGGCGTCTTCTCGCTCCTCAAAAATGGTTCGAACTTCGCCTTCGGCTAAACTGTAGGACAAAAACTCCAATTCATTTTGCTGACGGTTCAATCTACGGAAGGTCAACTCTTGGGAATTATTTCTCCAGATAGGTCGCACAATGTAGGTGTCGGGGCTGCTATTGGTAGGAATCTGATCAATTTCTCCAGTCTCGATATCCACGATAAATAGATTAACCGTTGGATTTGGCTCTCCAGCCTTAGGGTAACGCATGAGTTCGAGTCCCGTCTCAAACTCTAACTCATGAATAATCGGATATTGATAAACATCTGTCTCGTTATACTGTAAGTAGGCGATTTTTTTATTATCTGGAGAGAACCAGTAGGCTTCTCTTTGACTAAATTCTTCCGGATATACCCAACTCGGACGACCATTCATCTGTTCCTCACTTCCATAGGTAAGACGCTTCTCTTCCTTGGTCTGAGTATTGACCAAGTAGATATCATAGCCTTTAACATGCGCAAACCATCGATAATCATGAGAATACGTACCATTCCAAAGCTGCGATCGCTCCATGCTTCGCATGAGTTCATCGGTATACTGAGCGCGCTCAACTTCTTGCTTGTATAGACCTCGTAACTCAAGAGAACTTAAATCGAATACATGATCTTGTTCTTGGTATACAAAGAAGATGGAGGAATTATCCATTACATAATCAAAACTGCCAAATGGAATTGCATTGAGCTCGACATCGTGAAGTTCTTCTAGCCCTTTGAGTAAAGCTCTTTTTTGGCGATTGGTAAACAGCTCAGTCCGTTTTTGGCTTTCAGGATCTACCTTATAGTATTCGGTTCCACCTTCTACCTGCTCTCGTTCCATATAACCGAGATCTCCAGGTAGCCATTGGATATTTGCAGATCCTTCATAACTAACGAAACCAGGAGTACCCATGGCTTGGTATAAGTCGTAGCCTCGCAACACTTCCTGCGCCTTTGCTGGCTGATAAGCAATTGATGTAAAGACTACTGCCCATAATAGTATAGGCATGAACGCTAAGTTGAATCGTTTGAAAGAGGTATGGGTTTTCATAGGAATAGATGTTTGCGCAATTCTATGTTGAATGTCTGATTCTAAGTTGAATTTCTTAACTAGGTTTAAAGTAAATAAAGCTAAAGGATAAACGTGTAAAAGCTTTCAAAAAAGCTACGTCCAATCCCGCACAATCTCAATGTGGGAAAGCTCATGACCCAAAAAGCGTTCTGCTAGCTCCTGAAATCGTTGGGGGCGATCGCTTACATAACAACTAAAACTTCCCCCTTGGTTATTGCATCCATCCTGATGCTCCAAATAATCTTTGGCCGTTCGAGCAATTGATACCGCCGAGTCAATAATGAGGGTTTCTTTGGAGCTAAGCAGCTCAGATATAAGTGGTTTAAACAATGGGTAATGCGTACAACCCAATATGATAGCATCCAAGGACTGATCCTGGAAAGCTTGAAGATAATGCTCTAGGGTCAATCGTGCGACGGCGTGATCAATCCATCCTTCCTCTGCCAAGGGCACCAATAAGGGACAGGCTTCCTGAACTACCTGTATCTGAGAATAGGTAGACTCTAGGGCTTTTTTATAGGCCTCGGAACGAACCGTTGCCAAGGTTCCTATTACCCCTACCGTAGGTTCGGACACTCTGAGCTCCTCTTTAATGGTTTGCACCCCTGAGCTTATTACATCCAAAACAGGCACCTCGCCAGCCAGTCGTACTACATCCTCTTTTGCAGAAGCCGATACGGTATTGCAGGCAATAAGAATCATTTTGACGCCCTTGTCTAAAAGAAACTGGGTAATTTCCATCGCATACATTCGCACCGTTTCTTCCGACTTGATACCGTAAGGCACCCTTGCGGTGTCTCCAAAATAGATAATATCCTCGTGTGGAAGAGCCTCTTTAACCGCTTTAGCAACAGTCAGCCCTCCAATACCGGAGTCGAAAATTCCAATGGGTCGCTTTTGATTATTCAATTCGCTGAATGATTTTTTGATATCAGATGTATGGGAATGTATGATTTTATTTGCGCTATATTCAATCTTATGATCATGAGATTTATTCGATGTGTCCTCCCCGCTCTGTTATTGGCGTATATTAGCCTTTTTAGCGTACCGACTTGGGCAAAAGCAACCCTTGTTAACAAGCCCTCTTACAGCCCATCAGATACCACTGATCTTGCATTAGATCTGGATGAAGTGGTCGTCGTCGGGTACTTAAATAGCCGAAATCTACTCCAAATACCCGCAGCTATACAGAGCATTGACCCGATGGATTTCAACCGATTCGACAGTCACTCACTTCGGAATGTGTTAAACACGGTATCTGGTCTTCGATTCGAAGAGCGGGCGCCGGCAAGCTATAGATTATCGGTTCGAGGAAGTTCTTTGCGCTCCCCATTTGGCATTCGAAACATAAAAATATATTGGAATGATTTTCCACTTACAGAACCCACTGGTAGCGCCTTTTTAAATCTCTTGGACCCTATTCAGTTTTCTGAAGCTGAGGTGTTAAAAGGACCATCGGGGAGTATTTTTGGCGCAGGTAATGGAGGAGCAATACTCTTTCGCAGTTTTCCACTTCTATCACCGACTAAAGGGAAGAGCGGGATGGTTCAAACCGAGAAAAAATGGGCGCGAACCCAATGGAGTCAGCAATTAGAAGGTGGGGCGTTTGGCCGTAGAATAGCGAATTCTCGTTTTCTCATGGAATCCGCCGATGTTCAGGTAGGGCTTAACTGGGCCAATTCGTCACTGGATGGATATCGGGAGCAATCGGCTATGGATCGATCGGTGATGGAGCTCAGCCTACGGGTACGTGATGCCTCTACCAAGCATCTTATTTCGGCACATATGATGCATAGCAAGCTAGATTATGAAATCCCTGGCGGGTTAAACTTAAGTCAGTTTCAAGAGAACCCTAGGCAAGCAAGGCCAGGTAATCGATTCGTTCAGGGAAGTGTGGAGTCCGATGCCGGGATTCTACAAAATGCGATCATTGGGGGCATGCATTGGGATTGGGAAATGAATGGTGAATGGAGCCAAAAGATTTCAATTTTTGGGCAGGCGAGTGACTTTGAAAATCCTTTCAATTTGGATTACAAAATAGATCAGCGCATTAGCGGTGGTATGCGTGGTATTTGGACCTGGCAAAATCGGGAATCAGATCCGGATATTAGATGGAATTCCGGTTTTGAAGTGCATCAGGCCTCCTACGCAGCTCGGAATTATGGGAACATTGGAGGGCAGGTGGATACCTTGAATTTTGATGATCAGATAGAGGTGGACCAACGGCTCTTTTTTAGTTCTTTGGACTGGCATTTCGCACCCAATTTGAGCCTTCAAATATCACAGAGTTTTAATGCACTTAGCTATGATATCACCCGGTTGTCCGCCGCTTTCGGCTATGGCCCAATCGGCGCAATATCTCGTGATTTCAAGCTTCAATGGGTGCCTAGGGTTGGGCTTAATTATGAGTTTAATTCAAATGCGTCTACCTATTTGAGCTTAGCTCGCGGCTTTTCCCCTCCCACCCTCGAAGAAATACGCACCAACGAAGGTTCTGTGAATTCCGAGCTTGAAGCCGAAGTGGGAACTAATATTGAATGGGGTTTCCGAGGATATTTCTGGAATCAAGGCTGGTTTGTAGATGCTAGTTTCTTCTATTTCTGGTTGAAGGAAGCCATTGTACAGCAACAAACCGAACGTGGAACACTTGTTTTTGAAAATGCTGGGAGTACGATTCAACCCGGGTTGGAACTTCGGCTAAATGGAACGCTTTGGACCTCTGAGTCAAGTAATTGGGGGCTGAATTATTCGGCCGCTGGAAATTATTATCCATTCGAATTTAACCGTTACCGTTCGGCAGATGGTGTGTTTGATGGCAATGAGCTAACCGGTGTTCCTAAAACACAAGTGTATCAGCAGGTTCGCCTCGAGGGGTCTATTGGACTAAGTGCTAGCTTGACGCACGAGTTTCAGTCTTCCTTACCTCTGGACGATGAAAATTCCGTTTTTACAGACGCCCATCATGTGTTCAATGGCCAATTAGCTTGGACCCACCGGTGGGGACCTAGACTAGAAACCAAAGCATATATGAGTGTGGAGAATATAACCGATACCTCCTACAGCTTAGGCTATGACACCAATGCATTTGGTGGGCGATATTATCAACCTGCACCCAAAAGATACGCCTACGGCGGTATCCGCCTTAGTTGGGATTTGTAACTTAATTATCCTGTCGTTGATTAATCGTCCAGCAGCGTAAGCCATCTCGAGTTAATGCTACCAATTCTTGCCTACCATCGCTATTTAAATCAGCAAACATTGGGTACCTCATAGAAGCAGTAGGAAGCTCGAAAAGCCGCTCGCCATTTACCAGGGTCCAAGCAAATAAACGCCCGAAAGAACCGGAAATGCCTACATCTAGATTTCGATCGGCATCAATATCCAAAATACTCAGCGAAGACTCAGGGGTAGCCGCCTGTCCCATAGCATAACTGGCGATGAATGCGGGTTGATCATTATATAAAAATATGCTTCCATTGCCACTGACCATCGCAAAAATATCACTTCTGTAAAAACCAGAACTATCGCGTAACAGCACTGAAGGGCGTTGGTCCAAGGACAGTAGAGGCGTGGAGCTCACAGAAATCGATCTAAGCTGCAAAGAGTCTACTTGCTCGGTTGTATCTAGAGCCATGACCCCAATGGGGGAACTAAGGGTGTCGCTCCATACCGGATTTGTTGCAATGGCATACCACTGCCCATCCGCGGCCACCCCTCTCCATTCCTCTTTCACAATCAATGGATCCGAGCTTATCGGCGCCGGTAAAAACATAGGGTACCCTTCCTTGGCCAGACCATATCTGTTCCATGCATGCACACTGTTTTCCGCGTGGGCAACTATCATCCATTCTCCTTCCCACTGCGTATGCAGGATTTTAGAACGTATGGGGGCATTTAATTTCTGTGGCCATCCTCGAACATTTTGCCCCCGTCCGTCTAACACATGAATATTTCGAGCCGCCGTGCCAACCACCAGTTCAGGTATTCCATTACGCATAACATCTGTAACCAACAAAGGAGTGGTTATTTCTTCCCCTAGTTCAAGCGGAAATTGCGGTAGCAATCCACCATTCGTATTCCAGGCATATATCTTGGTACCTGCCGCCTGCATTACTATTGACTGTCCATTTCCGTACCAATCATAAACCAATGGACTTCCCACAGGTAAATCTTCTCCAGTTTGAACCCGAAAAACTTCGGTCCCATCAAATGCTATTCCCACCACATCACCATTGGTGGTGGTGGCGAGTATCTCTTTGGTTGAGTTACCAACTAAATTTATGGCCGTTGGTGTGGCTACTAATGAATCCGCATCCAAAGGCCATACCCATAATTCTTCATAGGGTTGAATTTGTCCTTCTTTGGTAAAACTGTTAAAACTAAAGCGAAGTTTGGAAGACTGGGGGACTCGCTGGAACTGAATCATGGCTCCGTCAAAGCCCTGTACCAATGGCTCCAATGGTGCATCGGGCATCAGCATCGGCTGTAAAAACTGAAGAAAGTCGTTGGATGAAAACCAAACTAAAGCACTTCTTTCATCCCACCCGTTATCCAATAGTTGCCGATACGTTTCGTCATAATACATGACTCGTCTTCGACGTCTATCCGCCTCAACGCTTTCCACCAAACCCTTGCGAGTGGCCATAACGATGACTTGCCCAGAAATACTTAGGTAGTAATCTTGAAATGGGGCAAGTGAAGCCCCTAAGAGCTCTCTAATCAACTCACTTTGCACGTAATAACTCTCATCTACTTTTCGCACCCAGCCAAGTTCCGACCATGATTCCAAAAGATTTTCCACGACCCGCGTCGATGACATGGCTCGCATAAATAAAAACTCACCACTACTGGCTACACCTGATTCGGCATAACTCACAGCCGCAAATGCTTCACCAATAGCAAGGGCAAAATTTCTAAAGCTTTCAGGGTCTGAAACCAAAGCCGAATCCAACGATGAACGACCAGCAATACGCGGATTGGGTGCGGTTCGAACGGGTGCATGCATAATAGCAAAAGCCGCCGCATTGGATGCAATATATCGATCTAAATCCAAGCTTTGATTGCTGTAACTCAAAGCCTTTACCAATGGAGATGCAGCTGTATCTACTACGTTTACCTGCCCCTCTAGGCTTATCATACCGGAGGCTGGGTCTACTGAACTTCGAATATTCACCGCTGTTAAACCATTACTCTTGTCTTGTAAACTAGGTCGATATCGTATTTGAAAATATTGGTCTGCCCAATCATCTATATTTTCAAGCGCCAACCATTGCTGACCTGGAGTAATGGTATTGGGAATTTTAACGCGAGGGCTTGTTGCCTGATGGCTCATGATCGCTTTTTCAACTATACCTGAATAGGAAGATAGAATCAGGTTTTGTTGAATTTGCGCCGCATATAAGATACCTGAAGGCGTAATTAGCCTATGGACTACATTTCCCCGGAATTGGTAGGTATTCTGGCTCAGTGGCTCATAGAATAAGGGCGCCCACTCACTTATATCTTCATCCACTTCTAGCAGCCATAGGGTACTATTTTGAGTGGAAGTAGCGGGCAAAATAGCCAAAGCTTTTAGATTTAGGGGACGCTCAAGGACTCTCTGAAGATCACTCACCGATTGAAGAGGGAAGTTCGAAATGTCGCTAATTTTATTGGTATAGGCTTGTTGAGAGAATTCAGCTAAGGATTGATTTTCGGGCACCGATACAAGCCATCGAGTATCCTCTGGTAGGTACGATGTCCATGAGTCTTCTGATCCTCCAGAACAACTCATTACAATGAGCGAAAGTACTCCGATCCAAAAGCGCATATATCTTACCTACCTTTCTATGTTATTCTATGATATAAAACGGTTAATTTGTGATATTAGACAATCCTTTTCTGTATTATTGATAACAGTTGGGACTCTACCATCATTTTCCATAGTCGTAAGATACAAATCGAAATCTTTGTAGTATGACCTGGAATGTTATCACCCTCTAAACATAAGGTATTTTATTGTAAATGAGTTTTCTGAACCCGTTTTTTTTAGTCGCCCTACTAGCCGTTGGCGTTCCGCTAGTACTGCATTTCTTAAAATTGCGGAAAGCTCGGAAACTCCCATTCTCTACCCTCAGCTTTTTTAAGGCTCTTCAAAAAAGTACTCTTCGAAGAATAGAACTCAAACGTTGGCTATTATTAGTACTCAGAATGCTTGCACTGGCATGTCTTGCTTTCGTACTAGCCCGACCCTTCCTAGCTCCAAATACCCTTGGCATTTCAGGTCCTCAAGGTAATGCTCTACACGCAATACTGATCGATAATTCGGCAAGTATGAATCGTATTGGTCAGAATGGACCTCTTTTGGAACAAGCACAACAATTGGCCTCCGAACTTATTGATAATGGTAAAGCCAATGATCGCTTCATCATCCAAACCACCAATGGATCCGGTTTTTTTACAACGATTGCACAAGCTTCGGCATCCAAAGATCGAATACAGGAAATAACTGCCCAAAAGACCGGCAGTTATCTGAGTGAGCGCTATTTAGAGCTGGTGGAAATCATGGCAAATGCACCTTATTCACAAAAGAACATCTATCTCATTTCGGATGCGCAGGAAAGTAGTTTAGCCCCTTTGCTAAAGCATCTTGCTAAGGAATCGAATAAAACAGGTGACGTCGAGAATAGTGACGATGAAGATGTGGATGAAGGGGAGAAAATCCAATTTCCTATCCCCACTTCTCTAATCGCCCTTGAAACCATACCCCTCCAAAACACCTACATCTCTTCGGTTGAACTTTCCACGAATCTTATCGGAGTAAATACGCCACTTGAGGTTTTTGTAGAAGTAACCAACGACAGTGACATTCCCGTGGCCAATCAATTTTTGAGTTTTGAATTCGAAGGACAACAAGTTGGCCAATATACCTTGAGTTTAAATGCGGGGGAATCACGCTTACTTAGCTTTGATATTCGAGCACCTAAAATTGGCTCTAACATAGGTGTGTTACGTATAGAAGGTGATGAATATGCCTCCGATAACGAATATCCCCTATCCATTTTTATTCCTGAAGAGCGGACGATCTTATGGGTTGAAGGTAATGAAACACTTCTCGGAGCCCGTTCTCCACTAGATTTAGTTGCACAGGCTATTAACAATCCTGGCTATAGCACCGCAAATTCGATTCGATTAGAAAAAAAGAATTTGAATAACTGGGATGAACAGGACTTGGCTAATTACGATGCGGTTTTACTCCACGAATTAGCTACCATACCGAGTGGTCTGATTTCAGGTCTACTTCCTCGTATTCAAGAGGGTCTTGGACTTTGGATAGTGCCGGGTTCGAATAGTCAATTATCGAGTTATAACCCCTTGCTATCTTCGCTAAATACAGGACGATTTCAGGGACAGATTGGAGATTTTGGTTCCTTCAACCCGGTCACTAGCGCTACCTCTATTACTGACAAGCACCCTATTTTTGATGGGCTTTTTGATCGCTCCGAAGAGGACGACCTGCGCGTGGATCCCATATCCATTTATTACCAATTCCTTCACAGCACATCCACCGCTGACGGAGGTTTTCAGCTCATTTTAAATGACCTGAATAACCCCCTCATGTACAGTAAACCCTTTGGCAAAGGACAGGTACTCGTTTCCAGTATTGGATTTAGTGCGGGTTTCTCGGACCTACAATTAAAGGCTCTATTTCCTGCCCTAATTTACCGGAGTTTACTGTATATAAGCGCAGGCCAGGAGGGTGGATTGGAATCTCATACACTTGGAAAACCCATAGACGTATTAGCCGAATTAGATCCTGAGTCCTCTCAATTTAGACAAGCGTCTGAGGATTGGCCAGCTCAGGCACAACAAAGCCCAGAAGGTTTACGTTTTCAAGCTTCAGACTATGATTGGGAATCTGGCTGGATTGAATTAACAGACGATATTCGTTCCAAAAAAATCGCGTTGATTGTTCCTGCAGAAGAATCTTCATTTTCCCAGTTCTCGGAAGAAAATTGGAATACAAGAATCGAAGATAGTCCCTATCTTAATATGACGGAATTGAACGAGGATACCTTCACTTCAGAAATTCAGGCCATTAGTTTTGGAAGAGAAATTTGGCCCTGGTTTTTAATGGCAGCGCTCGTGTTTTTAGTTCTCGAAAGTATAGTGGGGGCTTTTTTCCAAACGCAAGGTTCACTCGCCAATTCCGCAAAATCTTAGAAACGAAATTCAAAAAACCTCCGAATGAGTGAATTTTTAATGCATTTTTTTTCTGGCTTGTTGGTTGTTTTTAGTATCGCTTCAACCTTTATGGCCGCTTATTCCGTACTTAATAAGTACCGGTTAAGAAGTGTTCGTTTGCATTGGCGCGCCGGAAAACTAAAAGGATATCCTCTATTCGCAACGGTCTTTCTGGTACTTATAGGAATCCTATCCATCCTAGCCGTACTTGTGATTAGGGATCAAAGTCATACACCCTTTTTTATGGGGTACTTATGGATGGGAAGTATGTGGTTTATTTCGAGTTACCTAAGTTCTAAACACTACATTACCGATCACGGGATTGTAAAGAATATCAACGATCCTGCTCAAACCATTCCTTGGTACCTGATCATTGATTATGTGGAGCATGCAAACGATCAAGGAATCCAGTACATGTTTAGTTATGCTCACCCTAATGGAATCGGGTCGGAGGCTTTTAATCAGTTGCGTTTGCACGTGCCAAAAACACATGTGGAAGCGTTTAAGAAAATCATTGCTCTCAAACTTCAGCTAAAGTTAGATGATGAAGAGGTTCCAGAAATTAACTGGAAAAAACTTCAACCCTAATCCACATTACACAAGAGGATATCTTTGCTAGACGACGTTAAAAATTCTGATATTGATAAAGAAAAAGTTCTTCTAGTAGGTTTGTATGGATTAAGCTCAGCCAAATTTCAAGCCGAAGAACATCTCGAAGAATTGGCTATGCTCACCGATACTGCAGGTGGAATTACGGTTGGAAGAGTGCTCCAGCAAAGAAATCGACCCGATGTGAGTAGCTATGTAGGTAAGGGTAAATTACAGGAGCTCAAAGGGCAAATGAAAGCACTGGATGCCAAAACCATCATCTTTGACGACGACTTGAGTCCTACTCAAATCCGAAATGTGGAGAAAGTCACCGAGTCCAAAGTCTTGGATAGAAGTGCCTTAATTCTGGATATATTTGCCTCACGAGCGCAAACCTCAGCAGCTAAGACACAGGTTGAACTTGCCCAGCTACAATATCTCTTACCCCGCCTTACTCGATACTGGACCCACTTATCTCGTCAAAGTGGAGGTATTGGAACCAAAGGTCCTGGTGAAACTCAGATAGAAACCGACCGTCGTATCATTGGCCAACGCATTGGGGTATTGAAATCGAAACTCGAGAAATTAGATCGGCAACGAACAACGCAACGTAAAAGCAGAGATAGTATGGTGCGCGTATCTTTAGTAGGCTACACCAATGCCGGCAAATCAACCTTGATGAATGCGCTCACCAATAGTGGTGTGTTTGCCGAAAATAGACTCTTTGCCACCTTGGATTCAACCGTGCGTAGACATCAGTTAAACAATCATGAGATTCTGCTTTCCGACACCGTTGGTTTTATCCGAAAACTTCCACACCACTTGGTAGAGAGTTTCAAGTCAACACTGGACGAAGTAAGAGAAGCCGACTTATTACTCCACGTGGTAGATGGAAGTTCCCCCATGGTTCACGAATACATTGAAGTGGTGGATGAAACTCTTAAAGAGCTTAAGGCTACGAAACAGGATCGTATACTTATCTTCAACAAAGTTGATCGCATGAACGACGAGCAACATGAAATGCTCCGTCAAGAGTACCCAGATGCCCATTACATCTCGGCCGTTCGAGGTATAGGCCTGAGTGAATTAGAAGCGGCCATCGAGGACAGAATTGAATCTCAATACCTAGCCATCGATGTAGAAATTCCCTTGCATGCTTACAAAGCAGTGGCCTTCATCCATGAACATGCACATGTAGATTCCGAAAAATACAATGAAAATAATGTGTTAATTTCATGCAAAATTGATCAAAAAGATTTCAAGCAATTATCTAAGATGTTAGATACTATAGAGTATAGTATTGAAACCCGATAATTAAGGTATGAGCACCCTTGTAGAACAACATATCGCAGGTTTAGAACTCTCAACAAGCTTAGCAGAAACCAAAGCCTGGTTTCAACGCTCTGGCTTAGATGTTGTGATATTAGTTCAAGATGAACTCCTTTTGGGTGTATTGGATCCTCAGTTTCTCTTTGAAAACACCGAACATGAGGAGGATTCTATACGTCTTAGCGACTACATCTTAGAATTCCCTGAGGAAGTTGATCGCCATTCTTTTGTTCGTGTTAACGATCACTTATTTAGTCTTGCCGAAACTTTTAGCCACAGTCTCTACAAGTTTTTACCATTGGTAGATCATCAGCATAAACTAATAGGAGTTAGCTCTAGAAAAGACACCTTGGAGCAACTCTGTTCAACCTTGAACATGGATATTAGCGGTACCATTGTAGATGTTATGCTTACCGAATCCACCAATCCTATTAGTGAAATTATCCGACTTATTGAAACTGAAGGGGCTCAGGTTTACACCCTAAGCGTTCAACAGTATTCTTCCGATGAATATCATGGCAAATTGAGTATGAAAATTTCGAGTGACGCCGCATCCAATGCCATAGCGACTCTTGAGCGCTTCGGCTACACCGTTTTCAGCCCGCATAGAGACCTACAAAGAGATATCGATTTTCACGAACGAGCCAATGAACTCCTCCGCTTACTTGATCTCTAAGCCCTCGATTAGATTCTTTAAGATGCCAAGCTTACGAAGTTTTTTTACCGTCAGTCTTCTATTAAGCATTACTCTCGCGAACCCTTCCTTAGCGCAACACCTTCATCAGGGCGAAGAATCGGCACTTTCTTCTGCCAAAAGACTGTATGCAGCTGGAGAATGGCAACAGGCATGGGAATATTTGAACCGAAGTTCGCAGGAACTCACAATCTCTGAAGTTAATCGGATTCAATTTGACTACTACAAACTACGCATTGAGTCGGCTCTGGATTCAACCCGAATAGTTCCACTTTTTGAAGCTTTTATCACACGCTATCCCGGCATTGCAGAATCGGGGCGACTACTGATCGAGTTAGGCGATTATTATGCTGATCAAAGCAACTTCGTACAAGCTGCAGAGTACTACGCACAGGCCTATGCATCGGGCTTAGATAATGACTTAGGGGCACAGGTTATGTATTGGAGAGCAGAGGCCTTGGCGGAATCTGGAAATGCTTCGGCTTCCAGGGCTCAGTTTCTCGAATTGGCCGATCTTCATCCCGAGTCGGATTGGGCAGCAAAAGCTCTGTATGCAAGAGGCCGGCTGTACCTCAGCGAAAATCGATACGATTCCACCTCTTTAGCATTTGAACTCTTGAAAGAACGCTATCCGAACGACCCAGTGACTCGAGGTGTGGGTACGGCTTTGGGAGAATCATATTATCAGCAAGGTCGATACGAGGAAGCTATTGAGGCACTTGATGCTCAGATGATTTTTTTGGACCAAGCCTCCATTATCAAAGCGTTATTTTTAATGGCAGAAGCGCATAATTTTCTAGGGAATTACGACGAAGCCATTAAAGATTATCTTCGCTACTTAAACCTCACCAAAGGCACGGATAAAGAAGCACCGGCTCATTATGGACTTGGATGGCTCTATCATCGTCAGGGAATTTACCATTGGGCAGCACAAGAGTTTGAAAAAGCGGTCGTTGGGGATGACATTAGATCTCGAAAAGCACTGTATTATGAGGCGGTGAATCACAAGCTTTCAGGTAATTTTCAGCGAGCGATGAACACCTTCGAGGAGTTTGGCTCTCGATTTAAAGAAGGTCTATGGGTGGAAGAAGCCTACTACGAGTGGGGTTTGTCTGCCTTTGAAGCGGGTGATTATGATGGAGCCATTACCATTCTTTTGCAACTCGTACGCCAACAGGAAGAACTCGAAAATGCGGCTAAAATATATACCCTATTAGGAGAGATTTTTTATGCCAACAACGAATACAGTTCCGCCATAACGGCTTTTGAAGAGGCGGAAAAGGTTGGTAATGTAGACCCATTTTTACGAAGACAGGCGATATTTCAAAAAGCCTGGATCCTTCATAGAAATCAAGCCTTTGAACAAGCTCAACCTCTGTTTGAACAGGTTTATGCCGAATCTCCAAGAACCGATTTAGGCGCCGAAGCCTTATTTTGGAGCGCCGATAGTTACTACAAGATCAATCAGTTTGGACCGGCTGCCCAAAGATTTAAGACTTTCAGCGATAATTTTCCTGGTCACGAAATGATGGGGGCCGCCCTATATTCTTTGGGTTGGTGCTATTTTATGCAGGGTGAATTTGAACAGGCGGTAGGTCCATTAGAATCCTTTTTAGCCGAATACGAAGCCCCTCCTATTGCCCTATTTCCTTATGACACAGACACCCAACTAAGAATTGGCGATGCCTATTATGCCTTGGGGCAATATCGTAAATCTTTAGAGTTCTATAATAAAGCCATAGGTGCCGAGCCAGGTGGAGACTATGCCATGTTTCAAGTGGCCAACAGTTATTATAGAGGTAATCGCACCTTTGAAGCGGTGAGCACCTTCAGGCGGCTACTCCGGATTTATCCTTTTAGCAGGTTACGAGAACAAGCCCAATACAATGTTGCTTACATCTACATGACGACCGGAAACTATGAGCAAGCTATTGAAGAATTTGAAACTGTAATCAGTCGCTACCCTGGAACCGAATGGGCCGCGCGGTCGCAGTACAATATAGGGGATGCTCATTACAATGCTGGTGCCTACGATTTGGCGGTGGAAGCCTATCAACGAGTTTTAGATAGATACCCTAGAAGCTCCTACATCATACAGGCTATCAACGGCATACAGTATGCCCAGCTATCCTCTGGGCGTACCGATAGTTCTTCGGTCATACTTGAAAATTTCTTAGGGGATAATCCACAGAGCAGTACGGCGGACCGTCTTCGTTATCGTCAAGCCGAAAATACCTTCCAAAGTGGAGACTATGCAGGTGCAATTCGAGAATTCCGTCAATACTTAAGAGTTACTAATTCCGAGGCACTTGCCCCTCAAGCCTATGTGAACCTAGGAGAATCCTATAAGCAGTTAGGGGATTTAAACAGAGCAAAAGAGGCCTACCTTCAAATTCTCAATGAATTTCCTTCATCCAATCAGGTTCCCAACGCCCTTACCTCCTTAGGTATTTTATCCTATGAAGAAGGAGCTTACGAGACGGCTCATGAGTATTATCAGCGCCTGCTTCGTGAAAGTTCTCGTTTCGAGCAGGAAGCCTATGTAGGCATGGGTAATGCGAGTCTGGCCCAAGGCAAGTATGAAATTTCACGAGGCGAATTTGAACGTGCTCTCCAGCGAAATCCTAACAATGCTAGCGCTCAACTGGGATTAGCCAAAGTGGCTTTAGGAGAAAACCTTCTAGAAGAATCTAGAAATTTACTTTTCCCCATTGCCGATCGGAATACTACGGAGCTAGGCGCTGAAGCCCAATTTTTGCTAGGTAAACTAACCGCATCCGAGAATAAATTCGAGCAAGCACTAGAGGAATATGCTAAAGTGAAGGTACTCTTTGAGGCCTTTGACATTTGGGTTGCTGAATCTCTCTTTGAAGCTGCTCAAATACATCTACAACTTGGTAATACTGGAGAGGCCTCGGGTATGCTCAATGAAATCGTAGAACGCTATCCGGATACAATCACTTCTAACAAAGCCTACTCACTCATCGAACAGCGTAATTTTTAACTATGTCTCAACAACAGGTATCCCCTGCCAAACAACTCATAGGAAGTATTGAATTAGCACCTGATAAATCCATTGCTCAACGTGCTGCTATATTTTCTTTATTGCATGAAGGTACATCGACAATAGAAAATTTCTCCCCTGCCCAAGATCCACAAAGCACCTTGTCATGTGTTGCAAAATTAGGGGCAAAAGTAGATATCGACCAATCTATTGTACGGATTGAAGGGGTTGGACGAGATGGCATAAAAGCCGAGATCAATGAGTTGGACTGCGGAAATTCTGGCACAGCCATGCGTTTACTCTCTGGAGTTTTAGTGGGTGCTGGTATTCCGGTCACTCTCATTGGCGACCCTAGTTTGAGCAGTCGGACGATGACCCGAATTATAAAACCCCTTGAACAGATGGGGGCTCATATATTAGCTAGGAATAGTGCTTATGCACCTTTATTTATTACCAGAGAAGACCCTTTGGTCCCTATGGATTTCCGACTCCCTATTCCAAGTGCACAGCTTAAATCATGTATTCTGTTAGCCGGCCTATTTGGTGAGGAACCAACTCGCGTTATTGAGTCTATTCCAAGTAGAGATCATACCGAACGGCTCCTTCAACTTCCCGTTAGCGAATTGCACGGCGAACGTATCATTGAGGCCTCTAGGCACCTAAAGATACCCGCCCAGAATTATCGTATCCCTGGCGATTATTCAGCCGCTGCCTTTTGGTTGGTCGCTGGTTCTATTGTCCCGAATTCCGAAATTCAACTCCCCCATGTAGGTCTAAACCCCACTCGAACAGCGTCATTAAAGATACTACAAGAAATGGGAGCCAATATATCTATTGAAACACATTCAGAGAGTTTTGCCGAGCCAGTGGGCACCTTAACCGTTACATCTTCCGCTCTTAAGGCTTTTGATATTCCGGTTGAATGGATTCCAAATGCTATTGATGAGCTTCCCATACTTGCCGTAGCTATGGCCTTCGCAGAAGGAACATCACATATTCGGGGAGCCGAAGAACTTCGACACAAAGAGACCGATCGAATCATGGCGATTGCCCAATTACTCCAAGCTATAGGAGCCCATTTTAGGGAGCTGCCCGATGGTCTAGAAATCATAGGCAATCCCAATTTAGAGTTCGAATCGGCGACCTTTGAAAGTTATCATGATCATCGTATCGCAATGGCTTCCGCCGTAGCTTCACTCCGCGGTTCAAAAAGCTCCTTCATTCATGATGCAGAAGCCGCAGCTGTATCTTACCCCGACTTTTGGACTCATCTGGGTGCTCTTAGCGCAAACTAGAAGGTAGCTTTGGTATTTTCTGACATTTCGTCGGTCAATTAGGCAGACTATTTCATAGGCTATCGATTTGGTACGGTCATTGCATTATGCTGTGTAAACAAACACCTACTGCCATGAAAACAACAGCCGACTTACACGAATTAGGAGAAGAAATCGAGAAGCATGTTCATAAAATTGGACAGGAACTCTACGACTTTGTAGACCGAGTAGTGCCCAAGCACACTCAAGCAAAAGATTTTCGACCAGAAGCCGATATTATTGTCACAGATTCGACCTATAGTATCGTCATGGATCTACCAGGACTCACTAAAAAAGAAATTGCCATTACGCGTAAGCAAGATGTACTTACCATACGCGGAGATCGTGAAATTGAGCTACAGGAAGGGCAGGAATTTAAACGGCAAGAACGCAAATCGGGAGCTTTTATGCGCTCTTTTGCTCTACCCGAAGGAAGTGATGCTTCAAAAATCACGGCCACATTTCGAAACGGTGTTTTAACGGTTCAACTTCCACTACATCACGAGGATGAACAGTCAACGCACATTCCTGTTCAATAATAGGATGTGATAAAAACGAGTGTAATTAAAACGAAATAGAAATAGATACAACAATGGGAAAAATAATTGGAATAGATTTAGGTACTACGAACTCATGTGTTTCCGTAATGGAAGGTAATGAGCCCGTAGTGATTCAGAATGCCGAAGGTGGACGAACCACCCCATCGGTAGTAGCTTTCAGTAAAGATGGTGAGCGTATGGTAGGTGCGCCTGCTAAACGTCAAGCTATCACCAATCCTGATAAAACCATCGCTTCTGTAAAACGATTTATGGGGCGTATGTACAATGAAGTTGCCGGTGAAACCAAGCAAGTAGCCTACAAAGTGGTCAAGGGAGATGACAATACGGCACGTGTAGAAATCGATGACCGTAAATATGCGCCGCAAGAAATTTCTGCGATGGTGCTGCAAAAAATGAAACAAACCGCTGAAGAATATCTAGGCGATAAAGTTACCGAGGCGGTAATTACGGTACCCGCTTACTTTAATGATGCACAGCGTAAGGCAACCCAAGAAGCAGGTAAAATTGCAGGCCTTGAGGTTAAGAGAATCATCAACGAACCTACAGCGGCCGCATTGGCCTACGGGTTGGATAAAAAAGATACCGATCAAACCATCGCTGTATATGACCTTGGTGGGGGTACCTTTGATATTTCTATTCTCGATCTTGGGGATGGGGTATTTGAAGTAAAATCTACCAATGGGGATACCCACTTAGGTGGAGATGATTTCGATCAGCGCATCATAGACTTCCTAGCAGATGAGTTTAAAAATACCGACGGTGTGGATTTACGAAACGATGCTATGGCGATGCAACGTTTGAAAGATGCTGCAGAAAAAGCCAAAATCGAACTTTCAAGCTCTCAAAAAACTACCATCAACTTGCCATTTATTACGGCTACACAAGATGGGCCTAAGCACATTAATATCGATTTGAGCCGTGCTAAATTTGAGCAATTGGTTGATGACTTGGTTAAACGTTCTATTCAACCATGTGAAAAAGCCCTTAAAGATGCTGGTTTAAGCAAAAGTGATATAGACCAGGTAATCCTCGTGGGTGGTTCAACCCGAATACCACGTATTCAAGAAGCCGTTAAAGAGTTTTTTGGGAAAGAGCCCAGCAAAGGAGTAAATCCTGACGAAGTGGTTGCCGTAGGAGCAGCTATACAGGGGGGTGTACTCACCGGTGAAGTAGACGATGTGGTATTATTGGATGTGACTCCGTTGACTCTTGGAATCGAAACCCTTGGTGGTGTGATGACTCCTTTAATTGAGTCGAACAGTACCATCCCTACCTCCAAGTCTCAGGTATTTTCAACGGCTGCCGACAATCAGAGTAGCGTTGAAATTCACGTACTTCAAGGAGAGCGAGCACAAGCGGCTGCAAACCGAACGCTAGGCCGATTCCACCTAGACGGTATTCCACCTGCTCCTCGCGGTATGCCTCAAATTGAAGTAACCTTTGATTTAGATGCCAATGGTGTGTTGAACATCATGGCGAAAGACAAAGGAACCGGGAAAGAGCAAAGCATTCGCATCGAATCATCTTCTGGCTTATCCGATGAGGAAATCGAAAAAATGAAACAAGCGGCTAAAGATCACGAAGAGGAAGACAAAAAAATTCGTGAGAAAGTCGAGAAAATGAATCAAGCCGATGGATTAATCTTCTCTACCAAGAAGCAGTTGGATGAATACGGCGATAAAATCTCTGAAGACAACAAGAAAGCCATAGAAGATGCTGTGGCTAAGCTTGAAGAGGTACATAAAGCCGAAAATTTAGAAGAGATGGATGCTGCTATGGAGGCGGTTAATACCGCATGGGCAGGTGCCTCTCAAGAAATCTATGCCGCATCTCAGGCCGAAGCGGAAGCCGCTGGGGCTCAAGGTGCCGAAGGTGCAGCAAATGGCGATACTCAGGGTGCTTCCGATAGCGAAGACAATGACGCTGTAGATGCTGACTTCGAAGTAGTCGACGAAGACGACAAAGACAAATAAGGGTGCCTTGAACATCCTTGGCATTGAATCTTCCTGTGACGATACCGCCGCTTCGGTACTAACCGAGGCGGGGGTTTTGTCCAATGTCATTGCCTCACAATCCATTCATATTCAGTTTGGAGGTGTTGTGCCAGAACTCGCCTCCCGTGCTCATCATCAAAGCATCAGCCAAACGGTTGATCAAGCCCTTTCAGAGGCTGGAATTTCTATAAAAGACATCGATGGCATTGCCGTAACTCAAGGTCCAGGGCTTATGGGATCCTTATTAGTGGGACTCAGCTTTGCCAAAGGTTTAGCTTTGAATTACGGGATCCCTTTAATCGGCGTGAACCACATGGACGCGCACATCTATGCCAACGCTATTGAACATACACTAGAGTATCCGTTCATCGCATTGACGGTTTCCGGAGGGCATACCCAACTCACCAAAATTTCGGCCCCTCTTCAGCATGAAATCATCGGCAAAACTAGAGACGACGCAGCCGGTGAAGCCTTTGATAAGATTGGGAAAATTTTAGGTTTAGCCTATCCTGCGGGTCCTAAGATAGACGCTTTAGCCAAAGATGGTAATCCGGCTTTTAAAAAATTTCCGCAGGGATTGGTTCATGAAGGCCTAGATTTTAGTTTTTCTGGACTCAAAACCAGCGTGCTTTATTATCTACAAGATCTGGCACCCGATGAGATTCAAAAACATTTGCCAGATATATGTGCTAGTGTGAGCGAAGCCATCACAGAGGTTTTGGTAAAGAAATTGGATCGGGCCATGGACGAATATGGCATAGCAAGGGCGGTTATTGCAGGAGGAGTTTCTGCCAATAGTATGCTCAGAGATAAAATTGATGTACTGAGCAAACAAAAATCTGTGACTATATACACGCCATCCATGGCATTTTGTACCGATAATGGCGCCATGATTGCCCAAACTGGTGCCTTACTTTTTCAACATGTATATAGCACTAAAAAACCAGCCGAACTCTTAGCAGAAGGCCTACGGCTTCACCCCTATGCCGGTCAGCCTAGCTCATAAGGTTACATGATGCGGCTTATTGGTGAATTCACTACTTTTCACGGATGAATGAAAGTATTGATGCACTTCAGTTAAATCTGGGAGGCGGTGGCCTAATGGTCATGAATGTCTCTCTTGCTGTAATCATGTTCGGTGTAGCTTTAGAGCTTCAAATCGATCATTTCAAAGCCATTTTTAAAGAGCCAAAAGGTGTTATTGCCGGATTTATTTCACAGTTTCTATTCCTCCCTGCTATTACCTATGGTGTGATTTGGCTATTGAATCCGCATCCTAGTTTTGCTCTGGGTATGATGATGGTTGCCGCTTGCCCTGGAGGGAACATCTCAAACTTCTTTTCACAGTTAGCGGGGGGCAACACCGCCTTATCGGTAAGTCTAACAGCTATAGCTACACTACTCGCCATTATTGCTACTCCTTTAAATTTCACTTTTTGGGCCGGACTTTATCCTCCAACAGCCGAAATACTTCAAGCCATTCGAGTAGATATTTATCAAGTCTTTCAGATTGTAGGACTCATTTTAGGGATCCCATTGATATTGGGGATGATGGTTCGTCACTACAAACCAGCCTTAGCTTTGAAATGGACTCACTGGATTAAACGATTTGGAATCATCTTTTTTGGAGGCTTCATTGTGGTGGCCTTTAGCATGAACTTGGAACATTTTATGGATTATGTTCATCTGGTTATTGGGCTGGTATTTTTACACAATCTACTCGCACTTGCTGGAGGCTATACCTGGGGTAAGGTGTTTGGATTAGGCGATGCCGATTGTCGATCGCTTGCTATTGAAACCGGGATTCAAAATTCAGGCTTAGGACTGCTTCTAATTTTCACTTTTTTTAATGCCCTTGGCGGTATGGCTCTGATTGCCGCTTGGTGGGGAATTTGGCATATCGTTGCAGGTTTTGGGATGGTATTTTATTGGACCAAAGTTGTCCCACGATTTAAAACTCATTCAAATTATGCGTAAACACTATCTGTTTTATCAATTTTTCCGAGTAATTGTCACTAAGTACGGGCTTATCTTCTTCTATAGGAGAATACGATCGGTGGGAAGGGAAAAAATCCCGAAAAACACTCCTGTAATGTTTATTCCAAACCATCAAAACTCCTTTATGGATGCTTTATTGGTGGTAAGTACAAATTGGAAATACACGTTCTTCTTGACTCGCGCACAGGCATTTAGTACGGCTTTTATGCGTTGGTTCCTTGAAAACTTGAATATGCTTCCCGTTTATAGAGTTCGTGATGGGATGAGTTCTGTAACCAAAAACAATGCTATTTTCGAGCGTTGTATTCGGATGCTAGAAAAAAAATATGCCGTACTTGTTTTTGCTGAAGCCAATCACAATTTAAACCGTAGAATTCGCCCCTTGAGTAAGGGATTCACGCGAATTGCCTTTGATGCGGAATTAGCCAATGATTGGAATTTGAATCTACATGTGGTTCCCGTGGGCGTTAATTACACTCGTCACAGAGAGTCCCGTAATGATGTAACGGTGGTTTATGGGGATCCCATACCGATGAAACAATACCAAGAAGTCTACACAGAAGACGAGCGTAAGGCGGCCAATGTGTTAAAAAATGATGTGGCCAAGGTGATGAAAACCTGTACCATGCATGTTCAAAATGCTCAACAGTATTTTGCCCATCGGGTGATATTAGATGAGATAGCCGATGATCGGGGGCATTTGGTTCAACCCGAAAAAACACGTGAATTAGGTGAGAAAATAGACTCTTTAGCTACCGAAGAAGACTATCTTGCGGCTGAAAAATTAATTGAGCACTCTGAAAAAGAGGATATTGATCTGAGCTATTTAGCCGCCTGGACTACCGGTCAAATAACGCCTCTATGGAAAAAAATCCTTCTCAGTCCTTTCATTTTATTGGGTTACTTGAATTTTAGGCTGGCGTATATTCCCATAGAAAAATTGGTTACGCATACGATTAAGGACCATGCTTTTGATGCCTCCATCAAATTCTTATTAAGTGTATTCTTGTTCCCCGCATCCATGCTTGTAATTGCTGGATTGTTATGGCTTACTGGTGTCGACACTATGTGGATTTGGGGGTATCTGGCCAGTAGCTTTATAAGTCTTTATGGATTTAAAGAATGGGTCCGAATGAGAAAACGGAAAAAGACAGAGGTGAAATGGAAACAATTAGCATCCTCTGAGCCGGAAATTTATCAGGAAATGATTGAATCGCTTGAGCTGTTAAAGGAATTGAAAGCGAAGGTCTTTGATAACTGATCATCACTTCTCATTATCACGACTAATCATCACTATTAATCTTCAAAATAACAACCATACCATCATGAAGAACAGAACTATTTGGAACAAAGGGACTATACTAGTTGCCATTATTAGCATCGCGATTACAGGTTGCATGCAAACCGAAACCATTGAAATTGAACGCGAAATGGAGGGACCCGAGTATACTCATGCCGTAGCTATTCTACAGCCAACCGAGGGTTTCGAAGCGAGCGGAACGGTCTATTTTACCAAAGTTGAGGAAGGGGTAAACGTAACGGCCGAAATCACGGGTCTAAGTGAAGGCAATAAAGGATTTCATATCCACCAATACGGTGATTGTACAGCTGCCAACGGTACATCGGCAGGCGGTCATTTCA
Organism: uncultured Balneolaceae bacterium; assembly: GCA_937125285.1. Classification (GTDB taxonomy): domain Bacteria; phylum Bacteroidota; class Rhodothermia; order Balneolales; family Balneolaceae; genus UBA1275. Next base: position 30,782 of record CAKZLH010000317.1, read on the forward strand.
ACCCGGATGAAATGGATCATGCAGGTCCCGATGATGCGATGAGACATATGGGGGATATGGGAAATATTGTAGCCGATGCCGATGGCAATGCCACCATCGATTATGTTGATGGAACCATTAACATTAATATGATTTTGGGTCGAGGGGTGATTGTGCATAACGGAGAAGATGATTTGACCTCTCAACCTTCAGGAGCTGCTGGACCTCGAGTAGCTTGTGGCGTTATTGGTGTAGCAGCGGGTACCGAGTAAAGAGTAAGCAAACCATTGAAATTAAAATGAGTGCGTCCAAAACTTCATTGACATCAACACTCAGGAAAGAGTGGTATGTCGCTATAATTCTACTTATCCCCTTTTTGGTGTCTTGGAGTGTTTGGGATCTATTACCTGAGCAGGTACCCATTCATTTCAATATTCAAGGTGAAGCTGATGACTGGGGTCCTAGATGGATAAATGCCTTCCTGATGCCTCTTATCGGGTTGGGCCTTTATTTTTTCTTGTTGATTGTTCCCGCTATCGATCCTAAAAATCAAATCGAGAACAAGCAAGAAGCACTACGAATCATCCGAATAGCTACCAGTTTATTCATGGTGGTGGTATATGGTGTGGTCATGGGGCAAAGTCTGGGTTATGATTGGAATATTACTCAAATCATATTTGCGGCTACAGGACTTTTATTCCTTTTACTAGGGCAAGCGATGAAATCGGTAAAACCCAATTATTTTATGGGTATACGCACCCCATGGACCTTGGAAAACGAACACGTTTGGAACCGTACACATGCATGGTCGGGCACCCTTTGGGTGTGGGGAGGGGGTGCTATGATGGCCTCTTCTTTTATACCGAACGAATCCTTTATGCTTGGATTTTTTCTGGCCATTATCGCGGTACTTGTTCTTGGACCGCTCATCTTCTCTTTTTTAGAGCACCGAAAAGTGTCTGAATAAAAAGTTGCGGGCTTGAGCTCACCCGCAACTCTTGTTCATATTCTATTGATCGAATTAATCGGTAGGCGTTTCCCAGGCCTTCATTTGATCGGATAGATAGGCCGGCAATTGCGCGATGGATACGCGCTCTTGGGCCATGGTATCACGGTGTCGGACCGTAACCGAATCATCTTCCAAGCCGTCAAAATCTACCGTAATACAGAAAGGCGTTCCAGCCTCATCCAATCTTCTGTAGCGCTTGCCAATCGAACCCGCTTCATCGTATTGTACCGAATAATCTTCTTTTAGGTCTTGGCTAATGCGGCTGGCGAGTTCCTGTAGTTCAGGCTTTTTAATTAGTGGAAACACCCCTAACTGTATGGGAGCTAATTTTGGATGCATTTTTAACACCACTCGGCTATCTCCATCCAATTCCTCTTTTCGATAGGCATCACTTAGTACCATAAGGGTGCAGCGATCCAAACCAATGGAGGTCTCAATAACATAAGGTATGTACCGTTTATTTTGAGCCTGATCGAAATATTCCATCTTTTTACCCGAATATTCCTGATGCTGGCTTAAATCAAAATCGGAGCGATTGTGGATGCCCTCAACCTCTTGCCAACCTATAGGAAAATGATACTGAACATCGGCTGCGGCTCTTGCATAATGCGCTAACTTATCGGGTGGATGTGGAGCAAATCGCAAATTATTGGGTCGTATACCCATGCTTTTATGCCAATCTAACCTCTTTTCGAGCCAGTCTTCATAGGCCTGCTCATCGGTGCCAGGTTCTACAAAATATTGCATTTCCATTTGCTCAAATTCACGCATGCGGAAGACAAACTGTCTGGCCACTACTTCATTACGAAACGCTTTACCTGTTTGAGCTATTCCAAAGGGTACTTTAACCCGGGTTGAGTCGAGCACATTCTTGTAGTTCACAAAAATTCCCTGTGCCGTTTCGGGTCGAAGGTAAACCGCATCATCTTCTGAAGCTGTAGCCCCAAATGCGGTTTTGAACATCAGGTTGAACTGTCTTACTTCTGTCCAGTCAAAAGCCCCTGAATCAGGCGCTTTAATCTCGTTTGAAATAATAATATCGTATAGATCCTCGGTTAAACTCTTTCG
>CAKZLH010000318.1 GCA_937125285.1 uncultured Balneolaceae bacterium
TATATGGATATAGTGACCGGCGACACCTTGTTTACCGAGCGGTATGTGGAGGAGTTTGAGCCAGAGATGCCGGGTATATTATTTAGTGAGGCGGTGGACTATGCCCAGCAGGCCTTGGATTCGGCGGGTGTGAATGCGGTGATTTTGGGTGGTGAGACGTCATATGACTACTCTACTCTAGACTTAGATATTAGTGAGTTAGAGTTAGAGCATGGAATTCACTTGATGCCTATGGGCTATTCAGAATGGTGGAACATCTATGCATATGAGCCTTCAATGGATTCGATATTAGTGCTCGAAGTTGAAATGGATGGTGTCTGGGAAGTCTATGCAGTGGGTGAAGAAGACATGGATGAGTCTATTGATTTTAGTATTCTAAAAGCCTTACCTGAGGATTACATGGATAGCAATGAACTTATGATGATGATTGCTGAATCGGACTATGATTTAGAAAACTTTATGACCGATGTTACCTTACCTGACCATGCGTATATGAATTTCTCAATGGATCTGAGAATAATTCATGACTACTGGAGTTTACCAATTGATTTAGCTCCTGAATTAATACCAGTGACTTGGAATATGACGCTTCATGGTAGTTTAATGGATTCATTAGATCAAACAATGATGAGTGATTCGTTATCTGTTTTTATTCACTCAACAGAGGGTGAATTATTATATGCCAGTCTAGATTTAACAAACTCAGAACAAGAGAATACGATACCTGAAGCAGTAGTATTATATCAAAATTATCCAAATCCATTCAATCCAAGTACTAGCATTTCTTTTGATATCAACAAGGCGCAAAGAGTACGTCTGGATGTATATAATTTGTTAGGTCAAAAAGTTGCGACCCTCGTTAACGGCACATTAGAAGCAGGACGTCACAATTACATGTTCAAGGCAAATAGCCTAGCCTCAGGAGTGTACATCTATCAACTAGTGACCGACTCAAATACACATATAAAAAAGATGACCTTAGTTAAATAAAATTTATAGGTTAATGCCCCATTATTCCTTTACTAGAACATGAAGAGATATAAGCACGTAAATAATAAATTAATCATCATCCTATTACTTGTAGTTACTACGACCTGTGGCGACCCAGTTTCATCTCAGGAAAAAAGTAGTAATCAGTTTCCTACAGCAACGGAAGTGGTGGTGGAAATGGGTTCTGGGGTAAATCTCGGAAATGTTTTTGAAAACGGATATCAGAACATAGAATTCTATGAGCTAGCTGCTTTTATCTCTACTTACGAGCGTGCAGGTATGAAGCATATTCGAATTCCAACCACCTGGGTGGACGGTGTTCAGGGTTCTAGTTTAGCCGATGAAAATGGAGATGTTAATTTTAATCATCCACGTTTTACTATTCTGAAACAGGTGATAGATTTTGCCATTGATAAGGGATTATATGTGGTATTAAATACTCATCATGAACGAACCTTTAAAGCAAATTATGACGGTTCACAGTTTTACAATGATCAAATCACCAATCTTTGGACCAATATAGCTACCTATTTTAAAGATTATGATCATCACCTAATCTTTGAAATACTCAATGAGCCTGAAGGAGCATTTGGGCATTGGGGTACGGACGTTTTACCTAATAGTGATCAGGCCCTGTTGTTTACTCGTGGTGTGATGGCATTAGGCGTTGAAGCCGTTAGATCCACGGGGGGTAATAATCTCCAGAGAACGGTGATGATTGCTACCAATGCCTACGGAAATCATAATCAAATTTTTAGTGTCTATCCCAATAAGGCAAGTTTACCAGGAGGTGGTTCTGATGAGTATTTATCCATTCAAGTTCATTCTTATGACCCATGGGAATTCTGTGGTGAGAACGGAGTAAATGATGCCTATCCAGGGGACGTCTCTACGGCAAATAAGATGCGTTTAGTTGCCGAGCATGGTCGTATGCTTGGTGTTCCTATCAATTATGGTGAGTTTGGGGTTGGTCGCCAGGTAAATCAAGCGGATCGAAATACTGACTTGGTTCGCGACTATTACAAAACAGTGGTTCAGACCGCTTTGGAAGAAGGCATGTCGAGTACAGTTTGGGATGATCGAGGTTGGTTTGGGCTGGTTGAAGGGGATGGAAATGCCGGGTTTACCTTTAAGTATGGCATTGTGCCTTACATGCTAGAACAGTAGCTAATAATCTATTATATAGTGCTATATGAGTTATTTGAATTTTTATAGCGGGAAAAAATCTATGCTGTAACCAAAGTTACATTGCATTAAGATTTTTATTTCTATTCTCTTTCATAATAAGCGATTGAATACTGCTGTAGTTAGGGTTTGAAGTTATGAGCAGTGGCAAAGGTAAATCTACTTTACCTCTTATACACTATTGGTGTATAGAAAACGGGATACCGAAATAAATTACAATAAATAAGGAGTTTGAAGCAATGAAGATGATGAGTAAAACACATGGGATAGGTGTATTCATGCTACTAATAATGGCATGCAATCAAGTAACTACATATGAAGGAGTAGAATCTGCTGGGATTTTCGACCCTCTGAATGAAGGGAACGAACTAGCCGGTAACACCTACGTATTGGCAGATAACCAATATATGGATTTGGTTTCTAATTCTACGCAAGCCTATAATGCATTGGATTGGGAATCTATGAAAGCACTTTATAACGAAGATTTTAAGACATGGGGTGATGAAAACATGCCTGATTACTTTGAATCTATGGATAGCTTAAATATGGATATTTTTGCCATGATTCCAGTTCATCTACAAGGTGATGACCGCACAATGGTTCTTACATGGTCTAGAGAAGACAGAAAATGGAAAAATGGATCAAAGGAACGAGTTAATCTATTCGAAATATACAGTATAGATTCAGATAATAAGCTCATGGGGTGGAATCAATGGTCGAGCCCTGTTTCAAATCCTGAATTCACAGATCACGGTTTACCAGCAGGTGGAAAATTTACCGGTTTAGAAGAAAATCCAAACACAGGAAAACGATTTGTTTTTTCTAATAGAGGAGAAGTCGAAAAGTTAGAATCTTTGATTGAGGCTGCTAATAACCTAGATGCTGAAAAAGTTAAAGCGTTCGTAGCTAATGATATGATTTTCGAGGGAAATGATGGCTCAAGTGTCACAATTTCTTTAGATGATTGGGATGAAATTTTCGCATCAAGAACATCGCAAGAATGGAAGCCTTGGGCAATGATACCGATCAAAATTGAGGATACGGACCCAGCCTCCGGAGTAATAGTAATGTCTACAGCCGAGATTAACTATAAAAATGGTACCAGCTGGAAAGCGAATCTTTCAGAAATATGGTTTTTTGATTTAGAAGGCAAAGTTGAACGAGTTCAACAATACTCGAGAAATGTATCTGAATAAATAATCAAACCATCATTTAAATAGTTTTAATAACCAAATAATCAAACATAACGTTATGAAGATGAAAAGTATAGTAATAATCCTAATCGGAGTATTTGTAACAATACATGCCAAAGCCCAGAATTCTGAAATTATGGTCTTTGAAAAATTAACATTAGAGGTGCCAGTTAATGAACTTGGAACGTTTATACAAAGCCATAAAACCATTATGGATATAAGTCTAAAATCGGATTCAAGAACATTTGTAGGCCAGTATATGGCAGCACACAGGTATGCTGGTAAGCATTCAATTACTCTATATAATGTTTATGAGTCGGTTGAAGATATCAATAGTGATGATATGTGGACGCCTATTCGAAACCATGCCGACTCATTGGCAGCAATTGATTCTTCTTTAGCAGGTGAATTTAGCTCAATGGTTGGGGCATGGTGGAATCGATTTTTAGAAGGCCATAACGATGAGATTCGAACTCTTAGAACCAATGGTTTTGGAAATGGTAACTGGGAAGACCCTCTAGTCATTGTCTATAGTTATTACTCACCAAAATGGGCGGATATGAATACGTTCATTGGATATTGGGAACAATTACAACCAGCTTACGAGCAGTGTGGTTATGTACAAGCATCTCGGTCTTCAACACATTACAGTGGGTCTGGACCTACTGTCGAAACTCTTACAGCCTTTAATTCATGGGAGGATTTAGCAGCATGGGAGGCAAATTATAAATCGTGTTTTGAAACACATGTTGAGAATTATGAAGAGATTAACGGTAAATATTGGGATATAGCAGGGGATCATTGGGATGAAATTTTAATCCCAGTAGGTCAAAGCAAAGATGGTGAATTTGTGCTTAGTGAGCACTTTAATAAGTAGTTAACAGTGAATCGATAGGTTCTTCGGGTGAATCCGGAGAACCTTTTTTTGTGAGTGCTAAATAAAGTATATTGAGACAATCTATTAAATTAATTGAAGTACGATGAATAAGGTTATTGTATCCATAACATTAGGATTGTTATGGTTCTTAGGCGGAAGTAATATATGGGCACAGACCTATAAAGCGACCACCCAGGGTGGTCAAGTTGAATGGGTAGTTGTATATGATTGGGATCAGTTCAATAAGAGGCACCGAGTTGGTATCGATATGCGTGAATTCCCTCAAGCAATTGATCCGCAAGATATCGTTGCTTTTGACTTATTGGGTTTACTCAATGGAGCTATGGAATACGATAGTCAAGACGATTCATGGGCAACTTACTATGTGTATAAGGAGTTAACTTCGCATATGGTTGAGATAGCGGGTCAGTCACCTCATGTACGAGATGCCGATGGATATTTTGCTTTGCGTGCGGAGGTAAGTTTCGAGGAGTTTACCCCCACCTTTTTCATTGCAAATAATGGTGTTACGGTTCGATGTGATCAAGCTTCTATAGGAGATAGTTGGGTGCTTAACGGTGTTGAATTTACTAAGCGTGGAAAAGACCAAATTACCTCTGAAAATGCGTCAACCACGTGTACTTCGGGTATTACCAACATGGACAATCTGTTTTTTACCCAAGAATTCATGGATTATGGGTTCAATGAAGATATTACCCACTGGGATGTATCAAACGTGACGTCTATGGTAGCTATGTTTCATGACGCTCATGTGTTTAACCAAGACATTAGTGCTTGGGACGTATCCAATGTAACCAACATGCATAAGATGTTCCGTTATGCACGCTCATTCAACCAAGATATAAGTAGTTGGAATACATCTTCAGTAGTAGATATGTCAGAGATGTTTTACAGTGCCGAGAGATTTGATTGGAGCCTTGATACTTGGGATGTATCCAATGTGACGACAATGATGCATATGTTTACAGATGCTGTTGATTTCAACGGAAGACTGGATGCATGGGATGTGTCTAATGTTCAAAATTTTAGATTTATGTTTGCCGGTGCGCAGAATTTTAATCAGCCGATAGGGACTTGGAATACCGCTAGCGCAACCGATATGGCCCATATGTTTGATGGAGCGGTAGTATTTGATCAAGATATTTCGGCATGGAATACTTCTAACGTGACTACTACGTATCGTATGTTTTTGAATGCTCACTCATTCAATCAACCCTTGGATTCATGGGATGTATCAAGTGTTACCGATATGGCAACGATGTTTGCTGAAGCACATGCATTCAATCAGCCATTAAATTCTTGGAATACAAGTAATGTACAGCGAACGGGATCGATGTTCTGGGGTGCAACGTCTTTTAACCAAGACCTTAATAACTGGGATTTGAGCGCTGATACTTTGACATCAACTATGTTTGTGAATGCTGAGTCATTCAATGGTGATATCTCTAGCTGGAATACATCCAATGTCCGGTTTATGGGATATATGTTTAGTGGAGCAACTAACTTCAATAGTGACATATCGGCTTGGGATGTGTCTAGTGTAGAAGTTTTCCATGGTATGTTCTGGGAAGCTAGTTCTTTCAATCAAGATATTTCTGCCTGGAATGTTTCAACAGGATATGAATTTGGTCGAATGTTTAAGGAAGCAACATCGTTTGATCAGCCCATTGGATTATGGAATATGGGGAATGCAGAAAATATTGCTATGATGTTTGATAGCGCTTTGGTATTTAACCAAGATCTAACAAATTGGAATGTATCCCGAGTACATAATATGCATGGAACCTTTAGAAATGCTCATTCCTATTCTTTTCCACTAAATGATTGGGATGTGGCAAGTGTAAGGGATATGTCATTCATGTTTCATGGAGCGGCTTCTTTTGATCAGCCCTTAGGTACCTGGGACGTATCTAAGGTATACGACATGAGTGATATGTTTAGTCATATGAACTTTAACCAAGATATTTCTAATTGGCTAGTTGCTAATGTCAACAATATGGATTACATGTTCGTAGATAATCAGGCTTTTGATCAGGACATATCAAATTGGTGTGTGGGAGCTATATCTAGGGAACCAGAGGGATTTGGATTTACATCTGAAGCCCGTTCGCCAGTATGGGGTAGTTGTTCCAATTTTTTCCAAGATGACAATCTGATCTTTAATGCTAATTTTAACCGACCAGAACTAAATACTTATTGGAACTTATGGACAGAAGCTGGTTTAGGAATTCTAGCTGATACGCAGATATCTAACCAAGAGATTAGGGTCGAGAATATAACGAATGGCGGTGGGCCGGAGATTTGGAGTGTGCAATTAAATCAGCATCTGACAAGTTCACAGGTATCTAGATTAGAAATTGGGGCTACCTATGCGTTAAGCTTTTCCATAAAAGCAGATGCACCGCGGCAAGGCTGGGTATTCATTGGACAAGATCAAGAACCCTATTATGAGTATAATCGAGCATGGTATGATATAACTACCGAAAAGAACTCGTATATCGTTGAATTCACTCTAGACGAAATAAGACCAAATCTCAAAATTAGCTTCGAATTCGGCCAATCAGATATTCCAGTGAATTTGAGTGATGTGTACCTAAGAAAAGTGGCCGATCCACTTAGTATGTATGTACCAAATCAACAGGTATATACCATCGACACAACCTATACGTCGGTCTATGTTTCAGGAGTGCCCAATCAAGGATTTAATGCGTTTCAGTATACCTTAGAATTCGATCCCGATTCTATAGAAATCGAAGTTTTGGGTAATGAAGGAGCGCTTACTGAGAATTATGAGGTGAGCTACAATACTGATGAGCAAGGTACTATAATTGTGGCGGGTACGGGTATTGACCCGATTACAACCAATGGAAGTCTAACCGATCTTAAAATATCCTACAAAACCGGAGGGGTGTCGCACATTCGACTCAAAGATGTGATGCTTAATGAAGGGGATCCTCAGGTATATTGGGGGGATACTCGGATAGATGCTACTCGACTAGAATGCGGTGACGTTACAGGTGATTTTGGGGTTTCTGCATTGGACGCGGCCTATATTCTACGGCATACGGTTCGTTTGGCGCCACAGTATCCCTTGGAAGGGGCTGCCTTTATCGCTGGAGATGTTACAGCAAATGGATCGGTTACTGCCTATGATGCCTATTTTGTCTTGCGTGAAACGGTTGGCCTAGAAACCACCTTGAACTGTGCTTCGACCGTTTATGAGCTCAAGAAGGTAGCTTGGAGTCCAGAACTAGTGTCGGAGGTTCTTGCTACCGATCAAGGGTATCACATACCACTTACAATCACCAATACTAAGGAAGATATATATTCGTTCGAATTTGAAATGGATCGCGCGATTTCGGCACAAGTACGAGGATTGCCGAATGATTGGCAGGTCCTCATTCATGAAGAAGACGGAAAGCAGCGTATTTCCGCTTTTGGCCTAAGTCCCATAAGTCGGCCTGTATTACTTGTCGAGAACACATTAGATGAGGAGTTTCGATTTAGTGCTCGATTCAATGAAAGCGAATGGGTAGAGCATAGTGAATCCCTGTCTGTTGAACCATCACTTCCTATGGAATATGACTTAGCTCAAAATTACCCCAACCCATTTAACCCCGTTACTCAAATTCAGTACACACTTCCCACCGATGCTCATGTTCAATTGGTGATCTATAATTCACTGGGTCAAAAGGTGGCGACTTTGGTGAACGGAAATCAGCAAGCGGGTCGTCACAGCGCAAGTTTCGATGCCACAGCATTGTCGAGTGGAGTGTACTTGTATCAGCTTAGCACCCCCGGATTTTCGCAGACTAAGAAAATGATGTTGGTTAAGTAGTAGTGTAAGAAGTATCCCAATTTACAATTTAGGAATAGCTACTCGGTGGTAAATGGAATAGAAATTTTCCACGAAGTTTAGTACTCTAGACCATAGACTATAGCCGATTATGTATAATCTTGCTTATAAATGTGTTTAAACATACTCCTAGCTTGGAGGTAGTATATTCTTAACACTCTAAAATGCCTTGTAAGTTAAATAAGATGAAAAAAAATCAATTGCCCTTCTTGGTATTCACCTTAATAACTTTATCGTTCTTTATTGCATTAGAGCCTGCTCTTGCTCAGTTAGACAACGAATTTTCATTTCAGTTACAAAATATTGAAAGACGAGAAACACAAACGTTAGATGGTTTGTGGAGTACAATAGTTGATCCTCTAGAAAATGGGTTTTATAACCACCGATGGCTACCTAAAGATGATGGATACTTTCAGAATAAGAAAATGAAACATCCATCAGATCTCATTGAATATGATTTCGATACCGATGAACAACTTATGGTGCCTGGGGATTGGAATACTCAGGCCGAGAAATTGTATTACTACGAAGGTACTATGTGGTATAAAACTGAATTTGATTTCAACCAGCAAGATAATCAAGAGCATTATCTGCATTTTGGTGCCATTAACTATGAGGCTAAAATTTATGTAAATGGAACAAAAGTGGGTGAGCACGTAGGTGGCTATACCTCTTTTTCACTTAAAGTAACGGACGAACTTATTCAGGGAACAAATGTACTCATTCTTAAGGTAGACAATAAGCGTAGGAGAGATGGAGTACCGACTATTAATACCGATTGGTGGAATTATGGGGGTATCACACGTTCTGTACATCTGGTGAGTACGCCCAAAAAACACATTTATGATTATTTTATCCAGCTAGATGCTGAAAAAAAGGATCACATCACTGGTTGGATTTTTGTAAAGAATTCAACTAAAGGTGATCAAATAAATTTAGAAATTCCTGAACTAGACCTCGTAAAGAAGATCGACATCGGTGAAGATGGAAAAGGAAGCTTTTCATTTAAGGCAAAACCAGAGAAGTGGTCGCCTAATAATCCGAAAACCTATCAGGTGATTCTAAAAAATGGCTCAGAGATCATAGAAGATCATATAGGTTTTAGAACGATTGAAACCAAGGGTTCTAAGATTTTACTCAATGGTGAAGCTATCTTTCTCAAGGGCATCAGTATACATGAAGAAGCACCCTTTAAAACTGGTCGAGTTACCTCGGTGGAGGAAGTACGGATTCTTTTGCAATGGGCAAAAGAATTGGGTTGTAATTATGTGCGATTAGCACATTATCCCCATAGCGAGACCATGGTGAGGGAAGCAGAAAAAATGGGACTCATGGTATGGTCAGAGATACCCGTATATTGGACGGTGTTATATGAAAACCCGGACACCTATCAAAACGCAAATAATCAACTCCGCGAAATGATTGCTCGAGATAAAAACAGAGCAGCTGTGGTACTATGGTCCATCGCCAACGAGACACCCATCGGGGATGCACGGTTAAAATTCTTATCTCAATTAGCCGCTCAAGCCAGATCTATGGATCAAACCCGACTCATTACCGCTGCACTCGATACCCAAACCAAAAGAGATGGAGTTAATCTTATTGATGATCCATTAGGGGAGTATGTTGATGTGATTGGAGTAAATAGTTATTGTGGATGGTATGGTGGCACCCCAAGTTCATGTAAGAACTTGCGCTGGGATTCTGAATATGATAAGCCTGTAATCTTTAGTGAATTTGGAGGCGGTGCTCTCCAAGGGTTACACGGGGAAGAAAACGAGCGTTGGACAGAGGAATATCAATCAACCGTGTATCGCAATAACATCGAAATGCTTAAAAACATCGAATTTTTAGCGGGTACTTCGCCTTGGATTTTGATGGATTTTCGTTCGCATCGCAGACACTTAAGACGGATACAATCCGATTTCAACCGAAAAGGTCTTATTTCTGAACAAGGCGTTAAAAAAGAGTCTTTTTATATCATGCAGGAGTATTATAATAGTATCGAATACTAATTAAATACTCGGGATGAAGCGTTCATTCGTTTACCTGGTCTTGGCTTTCGGTGTGATGGCCGGGTGCACCAATCACCAAAATACACCACAAAATACTCAGCAGCACCTCTCAGCCGAGGCCATATCAGAAAACGCCCAAAACGCTGGTGTGTCGGTACACATTCTGGGAGTCGCTCAAGATGCGGGCTTCCCTCAAATCGGATGCGAAGAAGAACTATGTCAGAAGTATTGGGATGGTTTGGTGGCCAAAGGTCGAGTAAGCAGTATTGGTCTTGTTGATCAGAACTCCAATCAATACTGGATTTTTGATGCGACCCCTGATTTTCCGAGCCAGCTCCAAGACCTAAAAACCCAATATCCGAGTAGTTCACTGGGGGGTATCTTTCTGACCCATGCTCACATTGGCCATTACACAGGACTCATGTATTTAGGTCATGAAGCTATGGGGGCTCAGGAGGTTCCCGTATATATGATGCCTAAAATGAGAGATTTTATATCGACCAATGGGCCATGGAGCCAACTGGTTAATTACCATAATATCCACCCGCAAAACCTAACGGCAGATCAAGCGGTTTCATT